>NZ_JBHWZS010000397.1:0-6915 GCF_042728155.1 Streptomyces sp. NPDC060209 | reverse complement strand
GCCTGGAACTTCAGGCCGGGCGCCCTTTCGTCGGGGCGTGCGCGTCAGGACGCGGAAGCGCTGTTCGCCGCGGGTGTGCCGGCCAGGATCGTCTCCTCCACCGCTTCGTACCGCATGCCCTGGTCGCCCGTGGCACGTCCGTGGAGCACCGTGCCGAGCCAGCCCGCGAGGAAGCCCAGCGGGGCCGAGAGGATGCCCGAGGTGGTGAACGGGAACCAGTTGAAGTCCTGGTCCGGGAAGATCGCCTGGGGCGATCCGGACACCAGGTTGCTGCCGGTCATGAGGATGAACGCGGAGGCGCTGCCCACGATGAGGGTGCAGAGCAGTCCCGTACGTGAGTAGCGGCGCCAGAAGAGGCTGTAGATGAGGGCCGGTGCGACCGCGGACGCGCCGATGCAGAACGACAGGGTGAGCAGTGCCTGAAGGTTCAGATGCCGTGCACCGGCGGCGATCGCGATCGCCACGAGCCCGACGACCGCCGCGGCGGTCCGGGCGATGGCCATCTCTGCGGAGGCTTTCAGTTGCGCCTTGCGGCGCAGCCCGTGCGTGATGAGGTCGTGCGCCAGGGTGTTGGCGCAGGCGAGGGTGATCCCGGCGACCGAGGCCAGCAGGGTGAGGAAGATGGCTGTTGCCACAGCCGTGAACAGCAGTGTCTCGACGGTCGTCTGCTCCGTGCCCATGACGGCCTGGCTGACCATGAGGAACGCTGTCTTGCCCTGCGGGTCGCCGGCGACGATCCCCTGGTGGCCGACGATCGCCGCCGCGCCGAAGCCGATGACGGCGATCAGCAGACAGGTCACGACAACGGTCGACACGGCCCAGGACATCGAGCGCCGCACGGCTGCCGCGCTGCGTGCGGTGAACATGCGCATGGTGATCTGCGGCAGCACCGCGGCGCCGAGCACGACCGTCAACTGAGTGCTGATCATGTCGAGTTCGTTGCCGCCGAACTGCAGACCGGAGGCGAGATAGGCGTCTCCCGCCCCGCTGCCGCGCTTGGCGGCGTCCAGCAGGGAGGGCAGGCTGAAGTCGAAGCGGTTGAGGATGAGCGCGGCGATCGCGAGGGACGCGCCGAGCAGGACGACGGTCTTGACGATCTGGATGAAGGCGGTGCCCTTCATGCCGCCGATCGCCGCGTACGCGATCATCAGCAGGCCCAGGAACACGATCGCCCCGGTCTTGAAGCCGTCGGCGTCGAAGCCGAGGACGACGGAGAGGAGATCGCCGGCGCCCGCGAGCTGGAAGATCACCAGCGGCAGCAGTGCGGTCAGGGTGACCGCGGCCGTGGTGATCCGCACGGCGGGTCCGGGGAGACGCCGGGTGAAGACGTCGCCGATCGTGAACCGGCCGGCGTTACGCAGCGGTTCGGCGAGCAGGAACATCATCAGGACCAGCGAGAGCACGGTGCTCAGGACGAGCGTGACGCCGTCGTAGCCGACGAGCGCGATGATGCCGATGGTGCCGAGCACGGTGCCGGCGGAGATGTAGTCGCCGGCGATCGCGAGGCCGCTCTGCACGGGGGAGAGCGAACGGTAGCCGGTGTAGAAATCGCCCAGGTCGTCACGATCGGGGCCGGTTATCACGCACAGCAGCAGCGTGACAGTGATGACCGCGATGAACGCCATCAGCGACATGGTCTGGGCCTCGGAGCTGAAGCTGGTCATGCGCGCGCACCTCCGGTGGGCTGCTGCCACACGGGGCGTCCGGAGCGGCTCTGGCGTTCTGGCCGGGGCGCGGCTGCCGCGGCCGCCTGCGCGGCGCGTTCGCGGATCGCCGCGGCGAGCGGGTCGACGTGGTTGCGCGCGCTCCGCTCGTACAGCGCGATCGCAGCCAGCGCCACGGGCAGTTGGAGAAGCCCCAGGACCAGACCGGTGGTGAGACCACCGGTGATGCTGCTGGTCATCATCGAGGGGGCGTAGCCGGACAGGAAAAGGAAGATGACGAAGTAGCCGAGCGCGGTGAAGGTGGCGACGCGGCGGAGCCTGCGGTAAGCCGATCCGAGCCGGTGCAGATCATCACGATCGTCGGTGGCGGCGGGCGGTTGCGGCTGCGGGGACGCGTCCCAGGGCTGCTGCGCGGAGTCCCAGCCCTGCGGCGAGGAGTCCCACGCTCGCGGGGACGAGTCCCAGGCTGCGTGTGGATCGGTGTCCCATGACGGCGATCCACCCTCCCAGGACTGCGACGCCGCCTCTTGGCGGTGCCGCCCGGCATTCCGGTGCTGGGGTACGGGCGGTGGGCCGGGGAAAGGCTGGTGGTACGACATCGATCTCGCTCCTTGCGGCCCCGGGGAACGGGCGGGTGGCGCTGGTGGTCCGCGTACGTTACTCATGGGTATAGCTCCTGTGTAAGGGGGTTTCCGACCGCTCGGTATGTCGGTTCGGTGACGATCCTGTGCGCGTGGCAACGGAACCCGCGGTAACCCCCGTCGTGGAACTTCCCGCAGGTCACGGGTGAGTCTCGGGCCATCCCTCGGGCCGGGCAGGCCGCTCGGCGCGACCGGTCCGGCGAATGCGCAGGGCGGGCCGACGATGCGGTCGGGTGGATGCCCTCGGCTGCCCCCGGCCCGGATCGGCCTGTCCTGCTGCCGATGGCATGGCAGGAACGCCTCCGCCCGCGAGCACCTGCGCGAGTGCGGTATCCGGGCGGTCATCCCCGTTCCGGCCGATCAGTGCTGCCATCGGCTGCGGCGCGGCAGCCGGGGCGGCAGGCCATCCGCCTTCGACCGCGAGGCATACAAGCAGCGCAACACCGTCGAACGCCGCATCAACCGCTTGAAACAGTGGCGAGGCATCGCCACCCGCTATGAGAAGACGGCATTGAGTCTCTTGTTGAGTGCCTGGTCCCCGATGAGTCACGGGCGACATCGGCCGGCAATCACCCGTACAGCGAGCGGGCTCCCGGGCTGTTGCCCTCGAAGCGCCGGCCCGCGGCGATCTCTTCTCCGACCACCGACCAGACGGTCTCGTCGTCCTGGAAGGGGAGCGGGTCGATGCAGCTCGTCTCCTGACGGATTCGCTCGACCTCGCGCTCCAGACGCTCGAAGTCGGCTTCCTCGTCGCGGGCGTCGCCGCTGAAGACGAACTCCTCGAGCAGGCGCTGGAACCGGAGGGTGACCTGGATGAGGGAGGAGACGTCCGTGTGGAGTTCCCGCACGGTCTCCTCGTCGGCGTCGAAGGCGTGCACCTTGCCGGAACCGCGGTCGAGGGCGAGGTGGGCATTGAGCAGCCAGCCGATGACGGGCCACTCGCCCGCGTCCTCCGAAGCATCCTCGAAGCCCTCGGTGTGGACGACGTCCTGGACCAGGGGCAGCCGGCCGGAGTCCTCGTCGGGCTCACGCAGGTGGAGCGTCCCGGTGGGGACGCCGACGGTCTGCAGGAGGCGGGCGCCCCCGGTGTCCGCGGTGGAGGGCGGAAAGGCGGTGGCGGGCAGGGCCGCGAGCCGGTCCTCGCCGAAGATGTCGGCGAGTTCGCCGCGGGTGACTTCGAAAAGCACTGCCGGAACTCCGAACTCGGCGCCGGCACGGGCGCCGTGGGACTCTTGGCGAAGAGCTGGTAACAGTGCTAAGCCGCGGCGCTGACGAACGCGGCCCAGGCGGCCGGGGGTACCGTCAGGACCGGGCCGTCGGTGACCTTGGAGTCGCGGATGTGCACGGCGGCGGGGTGGGCGGAGACCTCGACGCAGTCGCCGCCCTGGTCACTGCTGTAGCTGGACTTGCGCCAGTCGTAGGCGACTTCGAGGCAGGCACCGCCCTGGTCGCTGCTGTGGCTGGACTTGAACCACGAGAGATTCGTGCCGTGTGCCGCGCGAGTCATGACTCTCCAAGCAGGTCGTCCAGTAGGCGCGCGCTGTTCTCGACGGAAAGCGCCTGCGAACGCAGCATCCCATATTTCTGGTGAAGGACACTGACGTCATCCGGATCATCGTGGAGCACACTGGTCAGCTGTGCCTCCACGTAGGCCAGGTGGTCGTGATCGGGTGTCTCCAGCAGGACCATCGGACCGGCCAGCCCGGCGTGTTTGGGTAGCTTCATCGGCATGATCTGGAGCCCCAGGAAGGGGAGTTCCATG
This sequence comes from Streptomyces sp. NPDC060209, assembly GCF_042728155.1. Taxonomy (NCBI): domain Bacteria; kingdom Bacillati; phylum Actinomycetota; class Actinomycetes; order Kitasatosporales; family Streptomycetaceae; genus Streptomyces; species Streptomyces sp. NPDC060209. The sequence continues at coordinate 2,848 of NZ_JBHWZS010000397.1, read as the reverse complement.
CATTTCCGCAAGCGCTGGATCTGCTCGCGCCGCATGCCGGGGTCCCCGATTTCGCTGCGAAGGATGCTCTCCTCCAGGATGAAGTGGAGCATGGGCCGAGGCCTGCGTTCGAGGAGCTGCTGCCGGTCGAGCCGGGCAGCCACCCACTCTTCGCGCTGCTCCTCTTCGAGCGGTGGATAGAGGCAGGAGAACACGAACCGGGCGTATTCCTCGGTCTGGAGAAGCCCCGGAACCACCTGGTTCTGATACGACAGCAGAGTCACCGCCTCCTGCTCGTACTCCACGAAGTCCTGCACGAACGCCGGGAACCGCTCCTTCTGCGGCACCTTCGCCACCGCGACCCGCAACACCCCCTTGGTCTCCAGCAGTTCGTCCAGCTGCGTCGCGAAGTCCGCCTGGAGTGGCCGGCGGCCCTGCTCGATCGAGGCGATCGTGTCCTCGCCGACGCAGAACCGGTCGGCCAGGGACGTCTGCGTGTGCCCGGCCGCGCGGCGGAAGGCGGCGAGCTGAGCGCCGATGACGTGCCAGGACGTGACCCGCTTGTTCCTCTTTGCCGAGTGCATGACGTGCCTCTCCCCGTACGCGAACCCCGCCGGACCCGTCAGTACTCGTACAGACGCGGTGTACGACCTGACGCGGTGACCCAGAGTAGTGACGTTCTGTGACCATCGTCCCGTGAATGAATCAACGCGACTCGTCTCCTTCCGTGAGGCGTTCTACCGCCGGGAGCGCAGGTCGGTCCCCCTCGTGCGCCAGTTCGTCCGTGAGGCTCTGCTCGACTGGGCGTGCGAGGCGGACCTCGACGACGTACTGCTCTGCGTGAGCGAACTCGCGACCAACGCGCTGGTGCACGGCGTCCCGCCCGGGAGGGGGTTCCGGGTGCAGCTGACCTGGGGGGACGTGCTCCGGATCGAGGTGCACGACAGCGGGGGCGGCGAGGTTCGCGGGGGGGCTGCCCCTGCTCCGTACGCGGAGTACGGGCGCGGGCTGCTGCTGGTCGGGGCGCTCGCCGACACGTGGGGGGTGGGGGAGCGCAGCCCGGGGAAGACGGTCTGGTGCGAGTTTGCCGGTTCGGCAAGCAAACTTGTCGAACCGGGGGGTCGCGCGCACCATCTTCCGTAACAGGAGGTGTTCCGTATGAGCGAGATGAACCAGCGGTACGACGTCGTGGTGATCGGCGGTGGGGCAGCCGGGCTGAGCGGGGCGCTCGCCCTCGCCAGGGCGCGGCGTTCCGTGCTCGTGATCGACGCGGGCAGCCCGCGCAACGCGCCCGCGTCCCACGCCCACAACTACCTGGGCCGGGAGGGCATCCCGCCCCTGGAGCTGCTGGCCATCGGCCGGGCCGAGGCGGCGGACTACGGCGCCGAGATCGTCCGGGGCGAGGTCGTCTCGGCCGAGAAGCTGTCCGAGGGCTTCCGTGTCGTGCAGGCGGACGGGAGCGCCGTCGAAGCCCGCCGCCTGCTCGTGACGACCGGGATCGTCGACGAGCTGCCGCCGGTGGACGGCCTCGCCGAGCGCTGGGGCAACGAGGTGCTGCACTGCCCGTACTGCCACGGCTGGGAGGTGCGGGACAGGCCCGTCGGTGTTCTGGCGTTCAGCCCCATGGCCGTTCACCAGGCGCTGCTCTGGCGGCAGTGGACCGACGACGTGGTGCTGTTCCGCCACGAGCAGCCCGACTTCACCGACGAGGAGTACGAGCAGCTCGCCGCCCGGGGCATTTCCGTGGTGGACGGCCCCGTGGCCGCGCTGGAGACGACCGACGACCGGCTCACCGGTGTGCGGCTGGCCGGGGGCATGGTGATCCCGCGCGAGGCGGTCGTGATCCAGCCGCGCTTCACCGCGCGGTCGGCGGTCCTGGAGAGCCTCGGGCTGGTGCCCACCGAGATGGCGATGGGCGACCACGTCGTCGGCACCTACCTCGCGGCAGACCCCGCAGGAGCCACCGACGTGCCCGGTGTCTGGGTGGCCGGTAACGTCGCCAACCTCATGGAGCAGGTCGTCGGAGCGGCGGCCGCGGGGCTCAAGGCGGCGTCGATGATCAACATGGACCTCGTCACGGACGACACCCGCCGCGCGGTCGACGCCCGTCGCGTGCCATTCTCGGCCGATGCCGAGCGCCAGGTCACCGAGCGTGTGCTCGGAGACCGCCGTCACGGATTCCAGGAGATTCGATGACCACCGACAGCACCCGGACCGACGCCGAGATGTGGGACGACCGGTACCGCGAGAGCGGCCGGATCTGGAGCGGGAACCCCAACGTCGCGCTCGTCCGTGAAGTGGAGGGGCTCAAGCCGGGCCGCGCCCTCGACCTGGGCTGCGGCGAGGGTGCCGACGCGGTCTGGCTCGCCCGGTGGGGCTGGAAGGTCACCGCCACCGACATCTCGCGCGTCGCCCTGGAGCGCGCGGCGGTCCACGCGGCCGAGGCCGATGTCGCGGACCGGATCGACTGGCAGTGGCACGACCTGGGGGCCTCGTTCCCCGAGGGGGAGTACGACCTGGTCTCCGCCCAGTTCCTGCACTCCATGGGTGACCTGCCGCGCGAGCGGATCCTGCGGCAGGCAGCCTCGGTGGTCGCGCCCGGCGGTGTGCTCCTGATCGTCGGGCACGCCGGCTTCCCCTCCTGGGAACACGACCACCCCGACATGGAGCTGCCGACGACGGACGAGGTGCTCGCGTCCCTCGAACTCCCGGACGGGGAGTGGGAGGTGCTGCTCAGCGAGGAGCACGAGCGCGTCCAGAACGACCCCGACGGCAACCCCACCACCCGCACCGACAACACGCTGAAGGTGCGCCGCGTGGCACCCGGCCGCTGACGACGAGCGCCCGCCGTCCTCCCCGGAAGGGGAGG
>NZ_JBHWZS010000396.1:0-6960 GCF_042728155.1 Streptomyces sp. NPDC060209 | reverse complement strand
GCGGTGAGCCGTCTGTTCGGTTCAGAGCTGGAATTCAGCGGGGGACAGCCCCAGCGCCGTGCAGACTTCTCGGAGGATCATGTGCTCGGCCTGGGAGAAGTTGCCGTCGGCTCCGGCGATGACGATGCCGGTCTGGAGCACGGCCCTCGCTTCGGTCGGCTTCTTGGCGGTCTTGGCGATCTCCTGAATCGCGTCGGCCTTGCCCTGCTGGAAGTTGAGGGTCAGCTGGTCCACGTGCTTGTTGAAGCGCTGGCGCAACTGCTCCGGCGGGAAGTTCTGCAGGACTTCGTTGCCCAGGATCATGGACTCCACATGCTGTCGCTCGGCAGGGTCCACCTGCCCGTCCGCAGCCGCGACGAGCGCGCACATCGCCATGCTCGCGTCCCGGTAGGCGCCGCTCTTCAGCTCCGTCTTGAGGGAAGCGAGCTGTGACTTCAGCGTGCTGACCAGCTGGGCGCGCGAACCGCCACCGGACCCCTGCCCGGCGCTCCGTCCGGCCGCCGGCCCACGCGCTCCTTGGGTCTGCTGCAGAGTCTTCGCCTGATCCTTGAGCCGGTCCCACACTGCCATTGAGGTCACCTCGGTCTTCGTCTGAGTTGTCGGTCACGAGCCCGTGCGCTCACCCACCCAACGGCCGATCGTGGGTAAAGGTTCCGCAAAGTGGCCGACGTCTTGTATTCGCGATCGGGCGTCGGGCGTCGGTCGTGCAGAAGGGTGGTCGAGGGGGCCGGCACCGACGGTGCCGACCCGCACGAGTGCGTCAGGCCACCGTGCCGGCGACTCCGGTGCGACCCTCGGGGACGCCGACGATCGTCACGATGACCTGCCTGCGGATGTCCTCGCCGAAAACGCTGACCATCGCCTCGGTGGTGTTGGCGATCAGGCGCGCGGGAGCGTCCGGGATCTCTGGAAGGTGGTACGCGGCCTCGCGCATGCTGAGGGTGACGAGCGGGGCGTCGATCTCCGCGGGGATGCCGCCGATGCCGCGACGGTGCTGCGGGACGCCGACGAGGTCAACCCCGACCAAGCGGCGCAGCTCCTCGCCGTAGACGGCGCCGACCGCGTCGGTCAAGGCGCTGATCAGCTTCGGTTCGACCGTCCCGTCGAGAGCTTCATCGCGGATGTGCACGCTGAAGTGCGGCATGGCGAAATCTCCGTTCGTGCTGGTAGTTACCATGGAGGGGATTCACTTTGAGAGCAAAGTGAAATATCTTTGAAGGTAAAGGTAGTGATGTGTGATGTCAACGCCCAGGGCGCATGATGCCGGTGAGAGCGACGACAGTGACGTGAACGGAGTCGACGACGCCGTCAGGGCCCTGCTCCTGCTCATGCCTCGGATGGCCGGCCGGATCAAGAAGACCCCTGTGCCCGAGGCCCTCCAGTCCTTCTCCCTTGCGCCGCGACACCTCTCCCTGCTTTCCTACCTGCTCTTCGACGGGCCGATGACCGTGAACGAGCTGGCTGCTCAACTCCAGGTCGCCCCGACGACGGTGAGCCTGTTGGTCGGAGATCTGAACCGGCAGGGCATCCTGGAGCGGCGCGAGGACGAGGCGGACAGGCGTCGGCGGATCATCGGCATCGCGGCCGGCCAGCAACCGGCGATCGCTGCCTGGCTCGCCCCGGGCGCGTCCGCGTGGCGCAGGGCGCTGGCCCCCCTGACGCCGGATCAGCGGCAAGTCTTCGTCGATACTCTGCTCGCGTACGAAGCCGCGGTCAGCGACGAGGAGCCGGGCTGACCTCAGCCCTGCCCGCGAGAACGCGGGGGCCGTCGAGGCGGCCTCACCCACGGCGATGAAGGGCCGCCGAGGCGGTGGGGGAGGTGTCGGCCGTTGCGCCGCGAGCAGAGGACGGTGCAGCACATGCAGTCCGTCCCGGATGACTGCGATGGTCGCAGCCAACGCCTGGTCGGCGATGCTTAATTGTCAACAGCTGAAGATCAGGCGTCCGAGCTTGATGCCATCTGGATCTCGCATCTGCACGCCGACCACAGCGCGGACCTGCTCACCGCTTACTGCGCCGCGTCCTACGCGGACACACAGCTCGACGCGCCCATCCCGCTCTCCGGACCGCCAGGCATCGCCGACCGGCTGGCGCACTTCCTTCGCCGTACGCATGGAGCCCGCGGACAAGTCGCTGGTCTACTCCGGGTGGAGCTCGCCGAGGGGTGCGACGTTCTGCTCTGTGAAGCCGAGAGCGCGCAGGCGCCCACTGAGGGTGAGCGGGTCCACCACACACTCTCGATTCGACGGTCCCGTCGACCATGCCTTTCCCGGGACCTCTTTCCCGATCCGTCGGGCCGAGGTTGTCTCGACTCGCCGCCTGGGCGGGCGGGGTGGTGCTCAAGCGGTTTCGATGCCGTCCCGCAGTGCGGCGATCCTGCCCTGAAGGGCCCAGGGCACCTCGGACGGGTCGACGCGCACGTCGATCACGGACGGGCGGCCCTCGGCGGACAAGGCAGTCGTCAGCTCCGTCTCGAAATGCGTCAGGGTGCGGACCACCACGCCCTGAGCGCCCAGCCCGCGGCCGATGGTGGCCGCGTCCATCGGGGCGCGGTACATGGCCCCGCTGGAGTGGCCGAACACGCCGTCCTGGACGTTCTGGACCATGGCGTTGCCGCCGTTGTTGAGCACGACCCAAATCACCGGCAGCCCTTCCTCGGCGGCCGTGTGGGTCTCCATCCCGCTCATCGCGTAGGCCGCGTCGCCGGTGAGCGCGACGACCGGACGTCCACCTGCGGCGAGTGCGCCCCCTACGGCAGCGCCCGCGCTGTAGCCCATCGAGCCGATGTTCAGGGAGACATGGACCGCCCCGGGAGGCCGGCTGACGTAAAACTCTCCCAGCCAGTTGAGGCAGTTGCCGTTGTCGACGAAGAGCAGAGTCTCAGCGGGCAGCAACCTGCTCATCGATTCGACAACCGCAGAGGCCCGCAGGCCGCTCCCGCCTGCCCGCGGCTCGGGCCGCCGTGAATGCCGCGTCGGCCCGTCCAGCTCCCGATCGTCCTGGGTGTCACCGCCGCCCAGGACTTCGAGCACGGAGTCCAAGGTGGCTGCGGCGTCGCCGACGACCTCGACATCGGCCGGGAACCCCGCGTCCATACGCAGTGGATCGATGTCGACTCGGCATACACGCCTGCTTCCGATCAGTCCGGAGTGCCAGTTGGCGGTGGAGAGTTCACCCAGCGCGCTGCCCAGGACGAGAAGCGTGTCGACTTCGGGGTTCAGAACCACCTCGTGCGCTCGGGGAGAGCCGGCGAAGCCGAATACGCCTGCGGACAATGGATGATCCTCCGGGAAGACGCTCTTGCCCTTGATCGTGGTCGCGACCGGCCAGCCCAGCCGTTCGGCCAGCCGGACCAGTGGCGCTGTGGCCTGAGCGAGCTTGGCTCCCTGGCCGGCCAGTACCACCCCGTTGCCGGCTCCCCGCAGCATGTCCGCCATCTGTCGCACAGCGGCTTCTGCCGGCTCCGTGGCGGGAGCGGAGCGGAAGCGTTCCAAGGCCCGGATGCAGGGGCCCGTGTCGGCGGAAACCGGCTGTGAAAGAAAGTCGGTCGGGATCGAAAGGTGCACTGCCCCAGGCCGGCCTGTCCTCGCGGTTCGTATTGCGTGGGCAAGCAACCTGGGTGTCTGGTCGGGATGGAGCAAGAGGGCTGAGAGCTTGGTGGCGGAGTGGAAGGCGGCGACGGTATCGACGGACCAGTTGCCGCCGCTGCTGTCCTGCAGGCTTCCGCGACCGGCCAGCGACGTCCCTGTCTGCGCCGAGATGACCAGTACCGGCACCCCGTCGCTGGTCGCGCTCGCCGCCGCTGTCAGCGCGTGCAGAGCGCCAGGTCCTGCGGTGGTGCACACCACCCCCAGGCAGCCGGTTGCCTGCGCGGTCCCCTCGGCCATGAACCCGGCACCCTCCTCATGCCGGGCCAGCACCATACGTATACCCGGTTCGCGGTCCACGGCCTCGTACAGTGGGAGGAGCGGGCCTCCGGGGACGCCGAAGACATGGCGTACGCCGAGCGCACGAAGACCCCGTACAAGTAACTCGGCGACCGTGGTGGGGTGTTGTGAGTCAGGATCGTCGCTCGGCTTCGGAGGGCGATTGGATGTCATTGCGATGAGCCTCGCTTACCGTGGTGGGAGTGCGTCCTGCGGACGAACTCCCAGGCGCCGAAAGGAGCCGATGGTGGAGAGCAACTCCTCCCGTTCATCGACGGACCGGAGCGCACCCGAGCCGATTGCGGTCGACGTCGCACGTGCAGTTGTGACTGATTCCCTTCGGGGAATCCCACTCGACGCCACGCACGTCACAGTCAGCAAGACCGTTGTGCCGCCGCATGGCAGCACTGGTTGGCATTACCACGTAGGCCCGGTTCTCGTGCTCGTCGCCGAAGGAACGCTCACCCACACATTCGCAGACGGAAGCACCGACACTGTCGGCGCAGGCTCCTGCTTCGTGGAGCCGCACGGCCCGGAGAACGCCCACGTGGGTGTGAATCCGGCAGCAGTTCCGCTTGTCCTGCACGCGGTCTATTTCCTCCCGGACGCAACATCCCCGCTGGCAGTACCGGTTCCCGCGCCGAACTGAGAGATGTCACCGAGCGGTTGGCCCGAGAGTGTGTCCCCTTTTTGGTTACCCGACAGAGAATCGCGAAACGCCCCTTCACACAATGTTCATGACTGGACAGGCGGACGGTATCCGACATGACCGGCGACCGTGCGAGCACGGGTGACCAGGAATGCGGCGGAGTTCCGAGGTCTTGCCCAAGGCCGGGTGTCTGCTTCTCGGATGGCCCGGAAAGGGCTGCTGAGCAGGGGTGCGCGGCCTCCAGGTCCGCCCGTGCCGCCCGTCCTCCGGCTACGTTCCCCAACGGGCAGGCTTCCTCCCGGCGGCGTGGCCGTGCTCGGCGAAAACGTGAGCAGCGGCGGTGATGATGCGCTGTCGCGTGAGTCCTGCTCGGGCCTGGCGTGCCTGTTCACGTGGCTGAAGTCCGCGATGGCTGGACGCCATGGCGCCTCCGGGGCGGCGTCTTGAATGCGAGTAGCGAACGACCTGAACAATTGCTCATAATGCAGCTATGACCTGCGGAAACCTGTAAACGGACCCCAGAGGAAGAGGCACCCGGGCCACGCCGATTGCCCGCGATCTCCCTCTGCGGCGGGGGTGCCGGGCCGGCCTCGGCGCATCTGCGGGCCCTGCGTGTCCCCGCGTTGTCCCACGGCTCGTCGTGGGCCTTCGGCCCCCAACGCGAGCTGCACCCGAACGGAAAGCGATAGCGCCATGCTGCCCAAGGTCCGCACACCCAAGACGCGGCAAATGATCACCCTGGAGGTACGCGAGAACACGAAGCTGACGCCGAGTTTTTCGAGCATCACGCTCGGTGGACCCGAACTCCGGCACTTGATACCCACAGGATTCGACCAGGCCGTGCGGCTGTTCTTACCCCGCGAGGGGCAGGTAGGGCTGAGGATGCCGACCCGAAACAGTGAGGCGTGGATGGCGGAGCTGCTCCTCCAGCCGAAGTCCGTCAGACCCTGGGTGCGCAACTTCACCATCCGCCGGACCCGGCCGGAACTCGGCGAGCTGGACATCGAGTTCGCGGTCCACGGCGACACCCCGGCCTCCGTACTCGCAAGGAGTGCCAGACCCGGTGACCCTGCGGGAATCTTCGACGTGCGCGTGACCTATCTGCCGTCGGCACATGCCGAGTAGCAGCTGCTCGCCGGAGATGGGAGCGCCCTGCCCGCGATCCTGGCCATCCTCGAACAGGCTCCCGCCGACCTGGTCGCGGAGGTCTTCCTGGAGGTGCCCTCCATCGCCGACTTCCGCACGGACATCACGGCCCCCGATGGCGTACGGGTGCACTGGATGCGCGTAACGGCACGACTGGTGCACCGGGCAGCGTGGCTCTCGAAGCCGTCAGGGAGTCGGCCCTGCGGCCCGGCCGTTTCTACACATGGGTCGCCGGGGAGGCGGGTTTGGCCACCGGGGTGCGCCGTCATCTGGTGCGAGAGCGGGGCGTGCCGAAGCAGGACATAGCGTTCCTCGGGTACTGGCGGAACGGCCGCTCGAGTCCGGGCTGATCACGCCGCCCGCCGCCCGCCGCCCGCTGCCCGCGCGCAGGCCGCCGCCCGCTGCCGCGCGCAGGCCGCGAGGGCGAGCGGCGGTGCTCCGCTTCCCGGCGGTGACTGGAGGGCGCCGGCGGGCCCGGACCGGAGGTGCTCGTGGCTGAGGTTCGACGGTCTTTTTTGTCGCCCGGCGGGCGTCCGACCGGCCAGGATCCCGTGAAAACCCCGACCTCCGTGTGATCGTCCAGTACCTCTGTGTGAATGCGGTGCAACCATCCATGCCATTCGAGGGTCACATCAAGTGGGAGTAAACCGCTCTCGGGGACACAAGGGGGAAATATGAGAATTGCTCGCAATGTCGCGGCTGTCGGGGCAGTCACCGCACTGGTGGTGGGTGGCACCGCCGCGTTCGCCGGGACGGCCTCCGCCGCGCCGAACGTCACGCCGCAGGGCGTCTGTGGCAAGGCCTACAAGACCGTGAACTCGGTGCCTGTCGGCTCGCTGGGAACCGTCTACCTGACCTACAACTCCTCCAACGGCAGGAACTGCGTCGCGACCATCCGTGCCAACCCGGGGTCGGCCAAGTACATGTCCGCGTACATCTACGTCCCCGCCACCGACGAGTGGGCCGGGGACGACGGGAAGTTCACGTCGTACGCGGGACCGAGCTACGTCTACGGCAAGGGCTACTGCGTGAGCTGGGGCGGCAGCATCGACAACGTGTACGTGTCGGTGGAGAACTCCAACTGCGCCGCCTTCAAGGAGCAGCGGACCACCGAGATCCGCTGATTCCGCGTCGCCATCCGTCGCGAGTTCTCGCGCATCGCAGGCATGCTTCCCTCTCAACTTCAGCTGTGGAGCATGCCTGTGCCTTCAAGCAGTGGCGGGCCGGGCAGACATCTGC
>NZ_JBHWZS010000395.1:0-6996 GCF_042728155.1 Streptomyces sp. NPDC060209 | reverse complement strand
GGCCTAGACCAGGTTGACGAGGCGGATGTAGCGCACCCAGTCCCAGTTGACCCCGGGGTCGGTGTGGTCGCTGCCCGGTACCTCGTGGTGGCCGATGATGTGGGCGCGGTCCTTGGTCAGGCCGTAGCGGTCGCAGATGTCCGCGGTGAGCCTCGCCGACCTCTCGTACATCGTGTGTGTGAAGTACGAGGGCTGATCGACCCAGCCCTCGTGCTCGATGCCGATGCTGCGGGTGTTGTAGTCCCAGTTCCCCGCATGCCAGGCGATGTCCCGTTCCCGCACGCACTGGGCCACGAATCCGTCCCCCGAGCGCACCACGTAGTGGGCGGAGACCTGTTTGGCCGGGTTCTGGAAGATGCCGATCGTCTCGGTGAACGTCTGCTGGGCGACGTGGATGATGACGCGGTCGACCGGATAGGCCGAAGGGCGGCTCGAAGCCGTGCAGTTGGACGTGGACGCGGGAAACCACTGTGCCGCGGGATAGTCCGTGTCCGCCGTCGGCGCTGCCACGGCGCGGACCGAGGCCGGCAGGAGCGCCGCGGCGGCCGTGACCGCGGCGCCCTGAAGAATCCGTCTGCGCTGCATCAGCACTCCTGTGCGTGGGACGTGGTCCGGTCTACGGCACAACACGCGCCGCCCCACCGTACGGTTCCACGCGAACGCCCCGGCCCCCTCAGGAGCCGGACAGCACTCCGGCCAGCGCGGCAGCCGGATCGTCCTCCGCCGGCCCGGCCGGCACCCAACGGCCACGCTCCTTGGCGTACGGCCACCATCGCCCGTCCCGCCCGTACCGCAGCTGCGCACCGGAACCGGCCACGGTCCAGCGGTTGTCGGCGCCGCGGAGCTGCGGACCCTCGCCCTCCTCCCATGCCGCGGCGAGCTGTGCCCGGGCCCGGGCGAGCTCGTCCGGGCCGGGCAGCCACTCCTCGTCGCACACCGCGAGCGCGGCCGCCCCGCCGTACCGCCAAGCCCGTACGGAGATCTCGAGCCCGGCCGGACCGCGTCCGGCAGCCGCGGCAAGGCGCGCCGTCAGCCGGGCGCCGGGCCGGCCGTCGGCAGCGAGCCGCACCGCGTCCTGCTCCGGTGTCAGCCCGGGTGCCAGGGGCTGCTGTTCGTGGCCCGCTGCGAGTGCCTCCGCCAGCATCGCGAATGCCCGGACGGCGCTGTCAGCCGCGAGGAACTCCAGCCCCGAGGGGTCGATGCCCGCAGCCGGATCCGTCTCCGAGTCCAGCGAAGGCGGCAGGCCCGGCTCCACGGGAAGGGGAGGGGGAGGGGGCAGCGGCGGCAGGATGTCCCGCGCCGCGTACGCCTCGTCGGCCCGCACCCCCCGCGAGGCCGGTTCGTCGGCCGGATCCTCCGCCGGCGTCTCGGCACCCGACCCACGGACGGCACGAGCGGCGCTGCGCACCTGCAACTCGTCCAGCAGCCGCCGCTCGTCGCGTCCCCGCAACAGCAGCAACACGAAGGGATCCTGGTCGAGCAGCCGCGCCACCTGATAGCACAGGGCGCCCGAATGCGAGCAGTGGTCCCAGGCCTCGCAGCTGCACTCCGGTTCCAGGTCGCCGATTCCCGGCAGCAGATCGAGGCCGGCCGCGGCCGCGTCCTCCACCAGGTGCGGTGGCATCTCACGGTCGAGCAGCGCGGCGATGTGCCCGGACCGTTCGGACGCCATGTCCAGGAAACGGTCCCATTCCTCCTCGCTCAGCTCCTGGAGCAGCACATCACTGCGGTACGGGGTCGAGTCCTGGTCCTGCACCACCGCGGTGAGCCGGCCGGGCCGGACGGACACAGCGCCGACCCTGCCCTCGCGGGCCAGCCTCCGCCCCCTCTTGAGCTGCCCACCGTCGAGCGCCGTGTCCTCCAGCGCCTTCAGCCACGCCCGCCCCCACCACGACGACGCGAATCCGCGGCCCTGCGCGGGCGGAAGCGCGGCAAACGTCCGTTCCGGCTCGTAACCCTCGTTCATCGTGCGCCCCCTCGCAGCTCGACCAGCTCGGCCAGATCCGCATCGCTCAGTTCCGTCAGCGCGGCCTCGCCGCTGCCCAGCACCGCGTCCGCGAGCCCCTGTTTCCGGGCCAGCATGGCTGCGATCCGGTCCTCGATGGTTCCCTCGGCGATCAGCCGGTGCACCTGGACCGGCTGGGTCTGCCCGATCCTGTACGCACGGTCGGTGGCCTGTGCCTCCACGGCCGGATTCCACCAGCGGTCGAAATGCACGACATGACCCGCGCGGGTGAGGTTGAGCCCCGTACCCGCGGCCTTGAGCGACAGCAGGAACACCGGTGACTCGCCGGCCTGGAAGCGGTTCACCATCGCCTCCCGCTCGGCGACCGGGGTACCACCGTGCAAGAACTGGGTGAGGATTCCCCGCGCCGCCAGATGCTGTTCCAGCAGCCGCGCCATCCGCACGTACTGGGTGAACACCAGCACGCTCGCGCCCTCCGCGAGGATCGTGTCGAGCAGCTCGTCCAGCAGCTCCACCTTCCCCGACCGGTCCACGATCCGCGGCTGTTCCTCCTTGAGGTACTGCGCCGGGTGGTTGCAGATCTGTTTGAGCGCGGTAAGCAGCTTCATGACCAGCCCGCGCCGGGCGAAACCGTCCGCGCCGGAGATCTCGTCGAGCGTCTCGCGCACCACCGCCTCGTACAGACCGGTCTGCTCCGCCGTGAGGGACACGGCACGGTCGGTCTCCGTCTTCGGCGGAAGCTCCGGTGCGATGCCGGGGTCGGACTTGTGGCGCCGGAGAAGGAAAGGGCGGACCAGCGAGGCGAGCCGTTCGGCCGCGGCCGGGTCGTTGCCTCCCTCCACCGCACTCGCGTAGCGGGTACGGAACGTACCGAGCCGCCCGAGCAGTCCCGGGGTCGTCCAGTCGAGGATCGCCCACAGCTCGGAGAGGTTGTTCTCCACCGGGGTACCGGTGAGGGCGACGCGGGCCCGCGCCCCGATGGTGCGTAGCTGCCTGGCGGTCGCCGAATGCGGGTTCTTGACGTGCTGCGCCTCGTCGGCGACGAGCATGCCCCAGGAGGCCTGGGCCAGCCGCGCCGCGTCGAGGCGCATCGTGCCGTAGGTGGTGAGGACGAACTCGCCGTCCGCCAGGCCCTCCAGGGAGCGCGACCCGCCGTGGAAGCGGCGTACCGGTGTGCCTGGGGCGAACTTCTCGATCTCCCGCTGCCAGTTGCCCATGAGGGAGGTGGGGCACACCACGAGCGTGGGCCCCGCGGCCGATTCGCTGCCCTGCCGGTGCAGATGGAGCGCGATCAGCGTGATCGTCTTGCCCAGTCCCATGTCGTCGGCGAGGCAGCAGCCGAGGCCGAGCGAGGTCATGGTGTGCAGCCAGTTCAGGCCGCGCAGCTGGTAGTCGCGCAGACTCGCGTCGAGCGCGTCCGGCTGTCCGACCGTCCTGCGGTCCCGCGCCTCAGGGTCGGCGATCATTTCGCGCAACTGCTCGAGCCAGCCCGTCGCGGCCACTTCCACCCGGCGGCCGTCGACCTCGGTGGTCCCGGTGAGCACCGCCCCCAGCGCGTCGATGGGGGTGACCTTGCGGTCCCGGGTCTCCCGGGCGCGCCGGGCGTCCTCCGGGTCGATGAGCACCCACTGGTCACGCAGTCTGACCAGCGGTCTGCCCGCCTCCGCCAGCCGGTCGAGCTCCGCCCGGCTCAGCTTCCTGTCGCCCAGCGCGAACCGCCAGTCGAACGCCAGCAGTGCGTCGGCCGACAGGAAGGACGGAGTGTCCGATCCGGTCCGCGCAGCCGACTCGCCGTCGTCGTCCTGAGGGCCGATCACCGCTCGCGCGGTGAGCTTCCTCGCCAGCTCCTTGGGCCAGTGCACCTGGACACCCGTCGCCGCGAGCGCCCTGGCCGCCGGGCCCAGCAGCTCCGCGATCTCCTCGTCGGCAGGCTCGACGGCGTCCGGAACCGCCGCCGACAGAAGGGGCGTCAGCGGGGGCCAGGCGCGGGCGGCGCGCCGCAGTGCGAGCAGGGCGTCCATGCGGGCACGCGGACCGAACAGTGACGCGGCGGGGGAGCGGTCGGCCCACACATCGGCCGCGTCGGCGACCAGAGCGGGATCCTGGACGCTGTGGATCTGCAGGACCGCACGGAACGAGGGCGCGCCGTCGTCATCATCGTCCAGGCCCGCCGCATCGCCGAGTCCCGAGACCTCGACGCGCAGGGAGAGCCGCACGCCCGCATCGTGGCCGGCCGCCACATCGGCCGCCCACGGCCGCAGTCCGGGCAGATGCTGTGGGGCCCGGGTGGCGAACGCCGGTGTGCCCGTGACGAATTCGGCCGCCGGAGTGCGTGGCAGACCGTCCACGACCGCGTCGAGGAACGACCGCAGCAGCGACTCCGGCTCGGGCAGCATCACAGGACCGACCGCCACGTCGAGCGGCACCGCGTGGGCGTCGGGCGGCATGGACGCGGCCAGCACCCGGATCCGCTCCAGATCGTCCGCGGTCAGCGGGCCGGCCCGCCAGGCATCGCGGTCCGTGGCGCTCAGCCCGGGCAGCAGCAGTCCGCGGGCGACGAGTTGGAGCGCGAGGACCCCGGCCGCGCCCCAGAAAGCCGCAGAAGGGGAGGCATGGGCGTCCGCCCGCGCCCGCGTCAGGACCGGCAGCGCGTCCCGTACGGGCACCAGCAACGCCGGGACCGCGTAAGGGCGGACGTCGCCTCCGACGACGGTCAGCTCCGTCGGACTCCCTGGATCACCGGGAGGGGTGCTACCGTCCGCATTCCAGAACGCGATCAGGCCGGTACGGGCCGGATCCGCGGGGAGGAAGACTGCGGAGCAGCGGGACAGTTCAGAGATCTCGTTGAGCGTTGCCGCAGGGAGCCTGTGCACAGCGATGTCAGATTCCTCAAATTTGACTAGTGAGCCCGGGGTCGCCGAGGGTACTCCACCCACGGCCCGTTCCGGGAGAGATGCACTGTGACCCACCTCACTCATTTCTGCCTTCTGAAGCTTGGGGTGCAGCCCGCACCACCACCGGACACGGGGGATTTCCCCCGCACGGCCGGGGTGATGGCGCCATGGCTGCCGCAGGCCCGCCCTCCGTACGTTTGACGAGGTCAGCGCAGATGCCCAGAAACCGGAGACGTCATGCCCCAGGCGGCAGCAGCCACCGTTGCGCAACACACCCGCGACGGATCGGAGAGTCCGGGGAGCCCTCAGGCCCCCGGAAGTGATTTCGCACCGCTTCTGAAGACCGTCAAGGGGCAGGGACTCCTGGAACGGCGCACCGGCTGGTACGCGGCGGGGATAGCCGCCAACCTGGCCGCCCTCGGAGCCGTGATCGCCGGCATGGTGCTCCTCGGTGACACCTGGTGGAACCTGTTCCTCGCCCTCCCGCTGGCAGTCTTCTGGACCCGCACGGCCTTCTTCGGCCACGACGCGGGCCATGCCCAGATAACCGGCGACCGCAAGGCCGCCAGGGTCGTGGGCCTCGTGCACGCCAATCTTCTCCTCGGTATGAACGAAGCCTGGTGGAACGACAAGCACGTACGCCATCACGCCAACCCGAACCACATAGACAAGGACCCCGACGTCGGCGTCGGCGCCCTGGTGTGGACCCAGAAGCAGGCCGCCCAGCGCGAGGGTTTCGCCCGCTGGCTCACCCGCAACCAGGCGCGGCTCTTCTTCCCGATGCTGCTCCTCGAAGGCATCGCCCTCAAGATCTACGGCTTCCAGTTCCTGCGGCGGCAGCCCGCCGGTGAGCGCGTGCTGTCCGGTCTTCTGCTGGCCGGCCATCTGGCGCTCTACGCAGCGCTGCTCCTGACCGTCATGTCCCCGGGCAAGGCCCTCGTCTTCGCCCTCGTGCACCACGCGCTGTTCGGCCTCCACCTGGGCATGGCGTTCGCCCCGAACCACAAGGGCATGGAGATGCCCGACCCCGACGGTGACCGCTGGGGGCACCTGCAGCGCCAGGTCCTCACCTCGCGCAACGTCCGGGGCGCCTTCCTCACCGACTGGTTCCTCGGCGGCCTCAACTACCAGATCGAGCACCACCTCTTCCCGAGCATGCCCCGTCCCCACCTGCGACTGGCACAGCCGCTGGTGAAGGCGCACTGCGCATCGATCGGGATGCCGTACGCGGAGACGGGCATCGTCGAGTCCTACCGGCAGGCGCTGCATCACATGCACGAGGTCGGCGAGCCCCTCCGGTAGACCGCCGCGAGCTTGTGCCGCGCAGCCGGAACCGACGGGGACGCACAAGCGTTCTCCCAGCAGGAGCGGCTCCGGCCGTGGAGGAGGCACGGATCATGTCGAACGGTGCAAAGATCGCCATCGGGGGAGTCGTCGCGGCAGTAGTCCTGATTCCGTTCATCGGTTTCTGGTGGTCGCTGCTGGTCCTCATCGGCGTACCCACGGTCGGGTACCTGATGCTCGACCCGTCACAGCGGCGCAGGCTCCGCAGGATCACCCGTAAGGAGATAGGGCGCTGAACAGCACAGTCGTCGCGGTGAGCAGCAACGGCGTGTACTCCTTCACCAAGCCGAACAGGGACGGTGTCACGCTCCTGGCCGGACTCGGTGTGGAGGGCGACATCCACGCAGGTGTCACGGTGAAGCACCGCTCCCGGGTGGCCCAGGACCCGACGCAGCCCAATCTGCGGCAGGTCCACCTCATTCACCAGGAGCTCTTCACCGAGCTCCGGGACGCGGGATTCGAGGTCGGCCCGGGGGACCTCGGGGAGAACGTCACCACCAGCGGGATCGATCTCCTCTCCCTCCCCGTGGGCACCCTGCTCCACCTCGGCGACGAGGCCGTCGTCGAGGTGACCGGCCTGAGGAACCCGTGCCTGCAGATCGACAACTTCCAGGACGGACTGCTCAAGCAGGTCGTGGGCCGCGCGGACGACGGCCCCCGCGGGCGCAAGGCCGGGATCATGGGCGTCGTCAGGACCGGCGGAGTCGGAACGCCCCGGGGCGCGGGCAAGAACCAGCAGCCCCCCGCACCCCCCCCCCCCCAGGAACCCGAGTAGTACACACGGGCCGGGCC
>NZ_JBHWZS010000394.1:0-7031 GCF_042728155.1 Streptomyces sp. NPDC060209 | reverse complement strand
CAAGAAGTGAGACCGGGCACCGCTCGTTCCTCATACGCGCCGGGCCGGGCTTCCCCTCGGGGAGCCCGGCCCGCGGGCTGTTCAGGGGCCCGTTCAGAGCGTCTGCAGCGTCACCAGGGTGATCCGCAGCGAGGCACCCTCGCCCTCGGTCTCGATCCGCACCCGCTGCCCGGGGCGCAGCAGTCGCAGCCCTCCCGCGTCGAACGCGGGTGCGTCGAAGTCCACCGGGGTGCCGTCGTCGAGCAGCACACTGCCGCTGCGGGTCTCGGAGTCGTACGTGAACGAGGTCGCCTGCATGAGCGGCAGCCTATCGGTCCGCTGCGGGCACCGCCGGGGCCACCGAGCCCGCGGTGAACCGCCCCACTCCCAGCGCCAGCGCGGCCTCCAGGTCCTCGCCCGTGTCCACGTCCCTGCGGACCGAATCGAGGCCAGGCAGCGCGATCTCGACCGCCCCCGACGCCAGGTGCCGTGCCCGTGACGCCCCGCCGAAGGCAGGCCGCAATTCCACCCCGGGCATCGCGGAAAGAAATGTGGTGCCGATTCCCTGCGCATCAACGACAAATGTGCGGGGAAATGCGGCGGAGAATTCGAGCACCCGCGCCAATTCTTCCGGACGCAGAGCGGGAAGATCCGCGTTGAGCGCGGCCACCGCGGCACCCCCGCTCCGCGCCCGCGCCGAGCGCGCACCGTGCTCCAGTGCCGCGTTGAGCCCGGCCGCCGGGATGTCGGCCACGACGCGCGCGCCGAGCGCGGTCAGCGCCGCTCCGGCCACCGGGTCGTCCGTGACGACCACCACATCCCCCACCGCCCGGCAGGACAGTGCGGCCGACACGGTGTCCTGGGCGAACGCCAGGGCCAGGCGCGGACGCAGATCCCCGCCCACCGCCCGGCCCAGCCTGCTCTTGGCCCGTGCGAGCGGCTTCAGTGGGACGACCAGGGACCAGGGGCCGGTCGGGTCGGTGTTCGTGGCGATCTCCCCCTCCGTACGCATCAGCCCATATTCTCGCCTGCCGGTACGACAACCCGGAGGTCCGCCCCCACGGGTGAGGCGTACGGTGTTCTCCACACAGCAGGGGCCCCGGGTCGAGGCAGCATCGCCGGGAGCCCCGCAGCAGCTCAGTTCCTAGAGGAAGGCGTCCGAGTGTCCCGCCGCAGAATCGGCTTCTGGTACCGCCTGGCGGCGGCCATCGCAAAACCGCCCCTGGTGGTTCTGTTCAAGCGGGACTGGCGGGGAATGGAACACATTCCGGCCGATGGCGGATTCATCACCGCGGTCAATCACAACTCGTATCTGGACCCGCTGTCCTACGGGCATTTCCAGTACAACACCGGACGCGTGCCGCGGCTGCTCGCCAAGGCCGGACTGTTCAGGACGCCGTTCGTCGGAATGATCCTGCGCGGCACAGGACAGATCCCCGTCTACCGCGAGACGACCAACGCGCTCGACGCCTTCCGCGCCGCCGTCGACGCCATCGAGCGGGGCGAGTGCGTCGCCTTCTACCCCGAAGGCACGCTCACCCGCGACCCCGACATGTGGCCGATGGCCGGCAAGACCGGCGCCGCCCGGGTCGCCCTGATGACCAAGGCCCCGGTCATCCCCGTCGCCCAGTGGGGCGCCAACCTCGCGATGCCGCCCTACGCCACGGAGAACAAGCTCCAGCTGTTCCCCCGCAAGACCCTGCGGGTGCAGGCAGGACCGCCGGTCGACCTCTCCCGCTACTACGGCCTCGAGCCGACGCCCGACGTCCTGCGCCAGGCGACCGAGACCATCATGGCCGCGGTCACCGCCCAGCTCGAGGAGGTCCGCGGCGAGAAGGCCCCCGCCGAGCTCTACGATCACCGCAAGGCCCGTGCTGAACAGCGGCGCAAGGCAGAGGGAAAGGGAACGACGTGACGCACCCCGTAAAGGCGGCCGTCTTCGGAACCGGCTCATGGGGTACGGCGTTCGCCATGGTCCTCGCCGACGCGGGCTGCGAGGTCACCCTCTGGGGCCGTCGCGCCGAGGTCGCCGAGGCCGTCAACACGACCCGGACCAACCCGGACTACCTGCCGGGCGTCGAGCTGCCGGCCTCGGTCCGGGCCACGACCGATCCCGCCGAGGCGCTGCGCGGCGCCGACTTCGCCGTCCTCGTCGTGCCCTCGCAGACCCTGCGCGCCAACCTCGCGGACTGGGCGCGGCACCTGGAGCCCGGCACGGTGCTCGTCTCCCTGATGAAGGGCGTCGAACTCGGCACGGCCAAGCGGATGAGCGAGGTCATCGCGGACGTCACCGAGGTCACCCCCGACCGGATCGCCGTCATCACCGGTCCCAACCTCGCCAAGGAGATCGCCGAACGCCGCCCCGCGGCAGCCGTCGTCGCCTGCTCGGACGAGGACGTCGCCCGGCGCCTCCAGGCCGCCTGCCACACCCCGTACTTCCGGCCGTACACCAACACCGATGTGGTCGGCTGCGAGCTCGGCGGCGCCGTGAAGAACGTCATCGGCCTCGCCGTGGGCATCGCCGACGGCATGGGCCTCGGTGACAACGCCAAGGGCTCCCTCATCACCCGCGGCCTCGCCGAGACCACCCGGCTGGGACTCGCCATGGGAGCCGACCCGCTCACCTTCTCCGGACTGGCCGGACTCGGCGACCTGGTGGCGACGTGCTCCTCGCCGCTCTCGCGCAACCACACGTTCGGTACCAACCTCGGGCGCGGGATGACGCTCCAGGAGACCGTCGCCGTCACGAGCCAGACCGCCGAGGGCGTCAAGTCATGTGAATCCGTGCTCGATCTGGCGCGCAGGCACGGTGTCGACATGCCGATCACCGAGACGGTCGTCGGCATCGTCCACGAGGGCAAGCCGCCGGTCGTCGCGCTCAAGGAGCTGATGTCGCGCAGCGCCAAGCCCGAGCGACGCTGACTCGAGCCCTACCAGCAGGTACGCTCGTCGCGATATGAGCAGCCAGAACCTCCCCCAGAGCACTGAGAGCCCCCTGAGCTCCGAGCAGAGCTCCGAGCCGGGCCGCAAGCCGCGTGTGGCCGTCGTGTTCGGCGGCCGCAGCTCCGAGCACGGCATCTCGGTCGTCACGGCCGGTGCCATCATGAGCGCCATCGACAGGACGAAGTACGACGTCCTGCCGATCGGCATCACCAGGGACGGCCGTTGGGCCCTCACGTCCGACGATCCGGCCCGCATGGCCATCACGGACCGGCAGGTGCCCGACGTGGACCAGCTGGCCGAGTCCGCGCAGGGCGCCGTGACGCTCTCCGTCGACCCCGGCAACCGCGACGTCGTCGTGGGCGAACCCGGTGCGGTGCCCACGGTGCTGGGCGAGGTCGACGTCGTCTTCCCCATGCTGCACGGCCCCTACGGCGAGGACGGCACGCTCCAGGGGCTCCTGGAGCTCTCCGGCGTTCCCTACGTCGGCGCCGGCGTCCTGTCCTCGGCCGTCGGCCAGGACAAGGAGTACATGAAGCGGGTGTTCACCTCCTTCGGGCTGCCGGTCGGCCCGTACGAGGTCGTCCGCCCCCGGGAATGGGAGTCGGACCGCCCCGCCGCCCGCAAGCGCATCATGGAGTTCGCGGCCGAACACGGCTGGCCGCTCTTCGTCAAGCCCGCCCGCGGCGGCTCCTCGATGGGCATCACCAAGGTCGACGACCCCGCCGGGCTCGACGAGGCGATCGACGAGGCCCATCGGCACGACCCCAAGTTCCTCGTGGAGTCCCTGCTGAGCGGCCGGGAGATCGAGTGCGGTGTGCTGGAGTTCGAGGACGGACCGCGCGCCAGCGTGCCCGCGGAGATCCCGCCCGTCACCGCCCACGACTTCTACGACTTCGAGGCCAAGTACATCGACTCGGCGGCCGGCCTGGTCCCCGCACCGCTCACCGAGGAGCAGACCGCCGAGGTGCAGCGGCTCGCCGTCGAGGCGTTCGAGGCGGCCTCCTGCGAGGGGCTGGTGCGCGCCGACTTCTTCCTCACCGAGGACGGCACGTTCGTCATCAACGAGATCAACACCATGCCGGGCTTCACCCCGATCTCCATGTTCCCCCGCATGTGGCAGGCGAGCGGTGTGGAGTACCCGGAACTGGTGGACCGGCTGATCACGTCCGCGCTGAACCGCTCCACCGGCCTGCGCTGACCCCGGGGGCTGTCTCGCGCGAGGCAGCCCTCACAGACTGTCGGGGACCGTCTTCTTCACGGGCCCGGCGAACGCGGACAACGGGGTGATGTCATGGGCGTACTCGGTCCCGAGCGTCACCTCGACATACGCCTTGCGGTAAGTGGTCGTGAACCGCGGGCCGGCGTCATCACGCTGCTCCAGCAGCCAGTTGACGCCGTCCGCGTCCACGGCCTTGGACTGGGAATCGTCCATCTTCGCGGGCCGGGGGACGCCGCAGCGCAGTACGATCGCCCCGTCCCCCCAGCCGGCGGTCAGGTCCGAGTCCGGTGAGGGATCACTCCGTTCCAGGCCGGCGACGGTCTCCGGCAGCTCCTCGTGCAGTTTCCCGCAGTACCCGGCGGCCTCCGACGACGGTGTGGGAACCGCCACCGAGGGCTGGGCACCGGCGGAGGAACAGCCCGCCACGGCCAGGACGAGCAAGGCGGCGGACGGAGCGAGAGCACGGGATCGGGGGGACCGGCGGCGGGTGTGAGTCACCGGACCAGCGTAGACAGGGGTCAGAGGTGGACGACCGGGCAGGTCAGGGTACGCGTGATGCCGTCCACCTGCTGGACCTTGGCGACCACCATGCGGCCGAGCGCGTCGACCGTGTCGGCCTGCGCGCGCACGATCACGTCGTAGGGGCCTGTGACGTCCTCTGCCTGAATCACTCCCGGAAGCTTTGCGATGGTCTCGGCGACTGTCGACGCCTTGCCCACCTCGGTCTGGATGAGGATGTACGCCTGTACCACGGAACCTCCAGGGCGGCCACGAGGATCATGTGGGGGAAAGGGACGCCACGTTATCGCGTTGCCCCGGGCCGCGGGGAGACCTACGGGCCGGTTGACGCCCACAGCGTGGCGTACGCACCACAGAAGTTGACGTATCTCTTGACGGTACCGACAGCAGTTGGGGCTCGCGACCGCAAGCCCACCGGTGCGGAAGGGGGACAGTGATGCCTGCACTTCCCGGGGCCACCGGCTCCCGTGGGCCGTCCGCCCACGGTCCGGACCTCCGGCCGCTGAACCAGCCCGGACAGGTGTCCGGTGCGATAGATGAGAGGTGACACTCGGTGAAGGGAACCGTGGGCGAGTTGGGGGAGTTCGGGCTCATCAGAGAGCTCACGTCCCGGCTCACCACCACTCCGGCGGTACGACTGGGACCCGGCGACGACGCCGCGGTCGTGGCCGCTCCCGACCGCAGGGTCGTGGCCAGTACGGACATCCTGCTGGAAGGGCGGCACTTCCGCCGCGACTGGTCGACGGCGTACGACGTCGGCCGCAAGGCAGCCGCCCAGAACCTCGCCGACATCGCCGCCATGGGCGCCGTGCCCACAGCGCTGCTGCTCGGCCTCGTCGTCCCGGCGGACCTGCCGGTCACCTGGGCCGCCGAGCTGATGGACGGACTGCGCGACGAGTGCCAGGTCGCCGGCGCGGCCGTGGTCGGCGGTGACGTCGTCGGCGGCGACACCATCACCGTCGCCATCACCGCGCTCGGCGACCTGCGCAACCACGAACCCGTCACCCGGGCCGGCGCCCGGCCCGGCGACGTCGTGGCCGTCACCGGATGGCTCGGCTGGTCCGCGGCCGGATTCGCCGTGCTCTCCCGGGGGTTCCGCTCACCGCGTGCGTTCGTCGAGGCCCACCGGCGTCCCGAACCGCCGTACCACGCGGGCCCGGCGGCGGCCGGCCTGGGCGCCACGGCCATGACCGATGTCAGCGACGGACTCGTCGCCGACCTCGGGCACATCGCCGAGGCCAGCAAGGTCCGCATCGACCTGCGGTCCGGGCTCATCGACATCCCCTCGCAGATGTCCGACATCGGGCAGGCCGTCGGGGTCGACCCGCTGCAGTGGGTGCTCACCGGGGGAGAGGACCACGCGATCGTGGCGACGTTCCCGGCCGACGTGAAGCTCCCGGCGCGCTGGAAGGTCATCGGAGAGGTCCTCAACCCGTCGGCGCTGCCCCAGGTCACCGTCGACGGGGCGCCCTGGACGAGCAAGGGCGGCTGGGACCATTTCGGATCCATCGAGGACGCCCAGTAGATTCCGGGGCATGACCGCACCTGCCCCGATACCGCCCCGTGTCCTCACCGTCGCCGGATCCGACTCCGGCGGCGGTGCGGGCATCCAGGCCGACCTGAAGACGATGCTGGCCCTCGGCACCCACGGAATGAGCGTGCTGACCGCGGTGACCGCCCAGAACTCGCTGGGCGTGCAGGGGGCCTGGGAGCTCCCGGTGGACGCCGTACGAGCCCAGTACCGAAGCGTCGTCGACGACATCGGCGTCCAGGCGGTGAAGACCGGCATGCTGTCCTCGGCCGCGCTCGTCGACACCGTCGCGGAACTCCTCGCGGGGACGGACGCACCCGTCGTCGTCGACCCCGTCGGGGTCTCCAAGCACGGGGACGCACTGCTTGCCGCAGAGGCCCTCGACTCCGTACGCACGAAGCTGCTGCCCGTCGCCACGGTCGCCACCCCGAATCTCGACGAGGTGACCCAGCTCACCGGCGTCACCGTCACCGACGAACCGGGGATGCGCAGGGCGGCGGCGGAGATCCTCGCCTACGGACCGCGGTGGGTGGTGATCAAGGGCGGGCATCTGCCCGGCGAGGCCGTGGACCTGCTGACGGACGGCAGCGAGGAGCACTGGCTGCGCGCACCGAGGCACGACAACCGGCACACCCACGGCACGGGCTGCACCCTGGCTTCCGCCATCGCGTGCGGACTCGCCCGCGGCCAGGACGTCCCGACGGCGGTGCGGGGCGCGAAGGAGTACGTCACCGGCGCGATCCGGGCCGGCTTCGCGCTGGGCGGCGGGATCGGCCCCGTCGATCACGGCTGGCTGAGCACCGTCCGGTGAAGCACAGCAAAAAGCCGGTCCACCGAGGT
>NZ_JBHWZS010000393.1:0-7087 GCF_042728155.1 Streptomyces sp. NPDC060209 | reverse complement strand
GCGGGACGCGTCGCGTCACCGAACGGGTCGTTGCCACGCCAGCCCACGGTCCACAGACCGAAGGTGAACCTGTCCGCGGAAGTGGGAGTGAAGCGGTCCGACATTGCACAGCCTCTTGTCGACGTCAGGCCCGGACGGCAGCTCTGCCGGACGGGGTTAATTTGTTTGCTTGCAGTACTAATACTCCATCCGGCCGAGCGTTTCTAGACCGTTTCCGTCACGTGTCGGTCACGTGGCGCAAACATGGCAGATCCAGGGCACCGCATCGTCGTTCGGTTTCTCGGGCAATCCGGGAACTCCTGTCATGTTCCGGCCTTCTCGGTCACATTTGTTTTGTGTACGATCAAAATCGAGAGGACCCGCAGCCGCGCTCGCCGCAGGCGCCCTGACGTCCCGCCCAGCACCTCCTGATCGGCTAAGGACCACCCCCATGAAGTTCACCGACGGTTTCTGGCAGATGCGCAGTGGTGTGCACGCCTCGTACGCCACGGAAGTTCGCGATGTCCGCCTCGACGGCGACCGTCTCGCCGCCTACGCCGCCGTCAAGCGCGTCGAGCGCCGCGGTGACACACTGAACGCCCCGCTGATCACCGTGGAGGCCCACGCCCCGGCCGAGGGTGTCATCGCGGTGCGGCTCACCCACCACGCCGGCAAGCGCCGCAAGGGCCCCGACTTCGAACTGCCGGGCGCCGCCGCGCAGTCCGCCGCCACGACCCGCACCCGGGGCGCGGCCGCCGAGCTGACCAGCGGCCCGCTCACCCTGCGGCTCCCCACCGAGGGCACCTTCGGTCTTGAGTTCCTCGACGGGGACGGCCGGGTCCTGACCTCCGCCGGCCGCAAGGGCAGCGCGTTCGCCACCGTCGACGACGGCAGCCACCACATGTTCGCCCAACTCGCCCTCGGTGTCGGCGAGACGGTCCACGGCCTCGGCGAGCGTTTCACGCCGTACGTGAAGAACGGCCAGGTCGTCGACATGTGGCAGGCCGACGGCGGCACCAGCAGCGAGCAGGCCTACAAGAACATCCCGTTCTACCTCTCCTCGCGTGGCTACGGCGTCTTCGTCAACCACCCCGGCAAGGTCTCCTTCGAGGTGGGCTCCGAGGCCGTCGGCCAGGTGCAGTTCAGCGTCGAGGACCAGACGCTGGAGTACTTCGTCATCGCGGGCCCCACGCCGAAGGAGGTCCTGTCCCGGTACGCCGCCCTGACCGGCCTCCCCGCGCTCCCCCCGGCCTGGTCGTTCGGCCTCTGGCTGACCACCTCCTTCACCACCTCGTACGACGAGGCCACCGTCACCTCCTTCGTCGACGGCATGGCCGAGCGCGGAATCCCGCTGAGCGTCTTCCACTTCGACTGCTTCTGGATGCGCGAGTACCAGTGGTGCGACTTCGAGTGGGACCCGGCCGTGTTCCCCGACCCGGAGGGCATGCTCGCCCGGCTCAAGGACAAGGGCCTGAAGATCTGCGTCTGGATCAACCCGTACATCGGGCAGAAGAGCGCCCTGTACGAAGAGGGCGCGGAGAAGGGGTACTTCGTCCTCACCCCGGACGGCGACATCTGGCAGTGGGACAAGTGGCAGGCCGGCATGGCGCTGGTCGACTTCACCAACCCCGAGGCCACCGCCTGGTTCCAGGCCGAGTTGAAGGGCCTCCTCGACCAGGGTGTCGACGGCTTCAAGACCGACTTCGGTGAGCGCATCCCGACGGACGTCGTCTGGCACGACGGCTCCGACGCGGAGCGCATGCACAACTACTACACGCACCTCTACAACAAGGCCGTCTTCGAGCTCCTGGAGAAGGAGCGCGGCCAGGGTGAGGCCGTGCTCTTCGCCCGCTCGGCCGCCGCGGGCGGCCAGCAGTACCCGGTCCACTGGGGCGGCGACTGCTGGTCCTCCTTCGAGGCCATGGCGGAGTCCCTGCGCGGCGGCCTCTCACTGTCCCTGTCCGGCTTCGGCTTCTGGAGCCACGACATCGGCGGCTTCGAGGGAACCCCCGACCCGGCCGTCTTCAAGCGCTGGCTCGCCTTCGGCCTGCTCTCCTCGCACAGCCGGCTGCACGGCTCGTCGTCGTACCGCGTGCCGTGGGAGTTCGGCGACGAAGCGGTCGACGTGGCACGGCAGTTCACCCGCCTCAAGCACCGCCTCATGCCGTACCTGTACGGCGTGGCCGTCGAGGCCCACCGCACGGGCGTCCCGACGATGCGCCCGCTGCTGCTGGAGTTCCCGGAGGACCCGACGGCCCGCACGGTGGACCGCGAGTACCTGCTGGGCCCGGACGTCCTGGTCGCGCCCGTCTTCACCGACGACGGCCAGGTCGAGTACTACGTGCCCGAGGGCACCTGGACCCACCTGCTGACCGGCGACACGGTCACCGGTCCCGCCTGGCGCCGCGAGACCCACGGCTTCGACAGCCTGCCGCTGCTGGTCCGCCAGGGCGCGGTCCTGGCGCTGGGTGCGGACGAGTCCCGTCCGGACGGCGAGTGGCTCGACGACCTCGAACTCCGCGTGTTCGCCCCCGCCGGAACGGGTGACTTCACCCGCACGGTGACCGTCCCCGACCGCACGGGCGCGGTGGCGGCGGTGTACGAGGTGGTGCGCGAGGGCGGTGAGGTCCGAGTCACGACGGACACGGACCGGCCGTACACGGTCACCGTCGTGGGGGAGAGGGCCTGACGGCCACCGGCCGCTGATACGGCTCCCGGCATGCGGCGGCCCGCCACCAGAGGCTGTGGTGGCGGGCCGCCGCACCTGTGCACCCCGTCAGGGCACGCGGTGATCAGGAGGCATCAGGGCGTCGGGCCCAAGCGGGTCCACGGGTTGTCGGGGGCCGTCGCGTTCGGGATGTTCGCCTTGGTCCAGTACTTGGCCTTCCAGTAGTAGCCGTCTCGGGAGACCACCGAACGGGTAGAGCCGTCGGATGCGCCCGCCACCAGTGCCGTGCCCGACAGGACCCCGCTGTTCTTCGGCTCGGCCACGAATCCGGAGGCCGAGGCGAGCGCGTACGGGGTGCCGTCGGCGGGTACGCCGGCGACGGGTACGCCGTTCTGGTTCAGGAAGCGCCACTGCTGTGCCTTGCTGCCGGCGACGCAGTCCTTCACGCTCAGGTTCGCCAGTCGCGCATCTGCGCCCAGACACTGCTCGTGACCGGAGGTGTTGCTCTTGATGCGGAGCCAGCCCGAAGAAACTCCGCCGTCGGCCGCGATGGTCCACAGTTGGTTGGCGCCGCCGTTGCCGACGTACAGGTGAGCGCGCGTCCAGGTGCCGGGGTGGTCGAGGACGTTCCCGCCGGAGACATCCTGGATCTTCCATTGGGTGCCGGTCTTCCAGACCGAGAAGGGTGCCCAGAGCGGGTTGTAGGTGCGGGCGGTGTCCCAGGCCTCGGCCTGGCAGCCGGTGACGGCCGGTGTCGGGGGCGCCACCGTGGTGGTTCCCTTACGCCCGTCCTGGGTGAGGCCGTACTCCGTCCCACCTGTCTTCACCTTGAAGTTGGCGGGGCCGGTGATCGGCAGGTAGTACTTGATGCCGATATCCCTGGCCTTGCCGGTCGGCAGGTCCTCGCAGTATCCGAGAGTGATCGTCACCCGGTGGAAGTCCGCCTTCAGGCCGCCCACGTTCGCCCCGGTGCGGCCTGGTGAGAGTTCTCTCTTCATCTCCTGCCAGGCCTCGTCCTTGAGCAGCGGAGAGGTGGAGGTGGGGATGTCGAAGGACACCTCGGTGCCCGCCGGCAGTGTCTTGCCGGTGTTGTTGGTGATCCGCAGCTTGGGCTGCAGCGGCCACATGTTCTTCACATCGGTCGGGTAGTCGACCAGCTCGGCCTTTACGTTCAGGACCTGGGCGGGCAGGACCGTGCTGCCGGCTCGCGTCGCCTTGTACGGTCCGGCGGCACGCAGGGCCGTATCGAGCCGGGTCGTGAGGTCGTAGCCCATGCCGTACTCACCGTTGATGCGTTTGTGGTAGTCACCGGCCATCTCCCAGAGCATCACGCCGCCGATGCCGTTGTCCTTGATGTAAGCGGCCTTGGCGTCGATGGAGCGTTCGTCCTCGGTGGAGAGGAACACCTTCTTCTGCGCGTTCCACAGCCAGGATGCCTTGAGCGTGTCGTTGTACTTGGCCGTGTACGTGCCTGCCAGCTGGTCCGCGGGCCGGGCGGGGTCCAGGCCGTACGAGGAGAGGTAACCGGGCGTGGTGCCTGCCTGGAGGTTCTTGGTGTGCCAGAGCGGGTTGGTGCCCGCCTCGATCTTCCTGCCGTTCTCGATGTCGTGCCAGATATTGTCGATCCCGGTCGCGCCCTGGCCGCAGGCCGTCTTGCTGCCCGCCCCGCCCGCGCCGGTCCCGGTGCCCGCCGGGCAGGCGTTCTGGTCCGGCAGTGCGGCGGTGCCCCAGAGGCCGTCGGTGCCGCCCTCCACTCCGCGCCATCCGCGCGTGTAGTAGGGGAGGCCGAGGTTGATCCTGCCGGGCGGCAGTGCGCCGCGGTAGTAGTGATGGGCCCAGTCGACGTTGAAGTACCCGGTCTTCTGGTACGGGTTGGGATCCCCGTTCTCGTCGAGGTCCTTGTAGACGCCGGCATCGGCCAGTTCGGCGTCCTTGCCGTCGTCGTACAACGGTGCCTGCGGGCCGACGTACTTGTTCCAGGAACCGTGCAGGTCATACGTCATGACATTGACGAAATCCTGGTACTGGAGCGCCTGTCCGGCATCGAGGCCCCGTGCGAGGTAGCCGGAGCCCGATCCCGCGGAGGTGAGGAGGTAGTAGCGGTTCAGACCGGCGCCCGCTGAGTCGAGCTTCGCGCGTACCGTCTTCATCAGCGCGTTGTATCCGGCCCCGAGCCCCTTACGGCGGGGGTCGGCTGTCGGCCAGTCGTTGGGGTTGCCGGTCTGCGGGAGGGCGGAGGGGTACTCGTAATCGAGGTCCACACCGTCGAAGCCGTAGCGCGCCAGGAAGCCCGTCACGGAGTCCGCGAAGGTGTTGATGGCCGCCTGGTTGACCGAACCGTCGGCGTTGGTCGTCATGGTGTAAAAGCCGGCCGACTGTGCCCAGCCGCCCACGGAGATCAGCGTCTTCACCCGGGGGTGCTGCTTCTTGTAACGGGTCAGCAGATTGAAGTGCCCCTGGTAGGGCAGCGACGGATCCATCTCCGCGCCGACCACTCCGGGCCAGGTCATACCGGTGGAGGCATTCTTGGCGTCGGTCGTGTCACCGACGGAGATCTGGTTGCCGACGATGCCCGCGAAGGCATAGTTGACGTGCGTGACCTTGTTCCAGGGGATGTTCTTGACGAGGTAGCGGGGATCGCCCTTCTGCCCCGTACGCCAGCTGCTGAAGTACCCGACGACGCGGCGGTCGCGGTCCTCGCCGAGCCACTCCCTCCCGTCGCTCTGGTACGCGTCGCAGAAGCGCGCCGTCGTCGAGGCGGCCATCCCGTCGGGGCGGCACTGCGCCTGGTCGGACGGACGCGCGGGGCGGGTTCCGCCGTCGTCCAGCGAGCCGTCCCCATAGTCGTACGGGTCACCGGCCGGCGTGCCCACGCCCTGAGCGGGGCCGGGCTCGGCGAACGTACCGCCGAAACCGGGGGTGTCACCGTGGTACGTGTACGTGTTGAGCTCGTTGACGGCCGTCAGGCCGCCTTGCGTGTACATGTTGACCGAGACGAAGTTCGGCTTCTTGCGGGCGGCGGGCGTACAGAAGCGCTGCGCCCGGTTGACTATCTTCTCGTTGTCCGCAGACGGGGTCCCGCCGAGCGTTGTCTCGCGGAAATGGTTCATGACGAACAGCCGCCGGAAGCCTGTCTCCTCGCGACTGAGTGGAATCCCGCCCCAGCGGCTGTAGCAGGACCAGTTGGAATCGCCGGTCGCCGGGCCCATTTCCCAGTTGTTCTCGGCGGTCCACTCATTGCCGTACATGAATCCCAGCTCCGCCTTCGCGGCCCCGGAATCGCCCCGGGTGGAGTCCGTGAACAGGAGCAGGCGCTTGTTCTTGGCGATGAGCTCGGAGACCTTCGGCCAGCCCTTCGTCCGCACCTGCCAGGGATCGGCGTCCGGCCGGAACAACAGACCGTCCAGTACCCCGCCGGCACCGAGGTCATCGCCCACCTCCTCCCGCAGTGCGTCCGTCGAGGCTTTGTCCTCGACGAAGACGGTCACGATTTCCCGGGGGTTCGCCTTGAGGAAGGCGCCGATGTCCCCGAAGACGTCCGACATGGGCTGCGAGGTGGGCAGGCAAGCGCCGTGACACATGCGCACTCTGCCGTTGAACATGTGCGCGTCGAGCATCAGGCCCCGCACGCCGTCCGTCAGCTGGGTGGCGATGCTGTGCGGCTGCGTGGGGAAGGGGGCCGCACCCTCGGCGTCATCCTGGTTGTAGAACGCGTTGTGCGTCGTCAGGAAGGTCTGCTGGTCGAACGTCGGGTCGGCCGGCATCGGCTGACGCGGCGGGTCGACCGGTGTGACGTACCACTTCTCGCTCGCATCGGTCTGCCCGGCGAATACCGCCTCGCCCGCACTGGAACCGCCGATGAGCCGTTCCGCGGAGCCGGGCGCGAAAAACGTGTACTGCTCGCCGGCGTGCCGCTTGATCAGCCAGTCGGTTCCGGGACCCGTGCAGTCCGTGAGCACGACCCGGCCCTCGCCCTGCTCATTGACGCCCTTGGTCAGGCAGAGGCCTTCCTTCGTCGGGTTCTTGACCTTGTAGTTCGCGGTGTCCCCGACGCGGTCGAACTCCCACTGCTGGTTGTCCTCGTCCCCCTTGGGGTCCTCGGTCTTCAGAATGGCCGAAGAGCCGCTGAGGTTATGCCCGTTCAGCTCGTTCTCGATGTAGAAGAGGCCCTCGATGGGCGGTCCCTCGGAGACTGCGGCGGCTGAGACGGCCGTCGCGGAAGCAGCCGGGGGCTCGGCTCCCGCAGGCGGCGCTGCGGCCAGGCCGGCGAGCAGGACCACGGCCAGCGCTGTGAATCCCCCTCGGCCCACTGATCTGCGTAACATCTCGCTCCTTGGTGGTCGGGCTGGGGCGCAGATGCGCCCGCTACACAATCACCCACGCGGATCAACGAATGGTGAACAGGTGACAAGAGCCATCCGCGCCTCCGCGGGGCGAGCC
>NZ_JBHWZS010000392.1:0-7155 GCF_042728155.1 Streptomyces sp. NPDC060209 | reverse complement strand
GGGGGGCCCCCCCCCCTTCCGCGGGGCCCCCCCCCCCCCCCCGCGGAACCCGGGCCGGACTCGTCGGCGCGTTGCCGGGCGGGGAGCACTCCCTACTCCTTCACGAACGCCAGGAGGTCGGGATTGAGGACCTCCGGATGCGTCGAGAGCATGCCGTGGGGATAGCCCTCGTAGCTCCTCAGCCTGCCGTTCGGCAGCAGCTTCGCGGACAGCGGGCCCGCGTCCTCGTAGGGCACGATCTGGTCGTCGGTGCCGTGGGCGACCAGGACCGGCACGTCGATCTTCTTGAGGTCCTCGGTGAAGTCGGTCTCCGAGAAGGCCTTGATGCATTCGTAGTGGGCGTTGGCCGCGCCCCGCATGCCCTGCCTCCACCAGTTGTCGATCAGCCCCTGTGACACCTCGGCACCGGGACGGTTGAATCCGTAGAACGGACCCGACGACACCTCGATGTAGAACTGCGCGCGATTGGCGGCCAGGGAGGCGCGGAACCCGTCGAAGACCTCGATCGGCAGGCCGCCCGGATTCGACGCGGACTTCACCATGACCGGTGGCACCGCACTGACGAGTACGGCCTTCGCCACCCGTCCGGGCTCGGCCCGGGCGACGTACCGGGCGACTTCGCCGCCGCCGGTGGA
Source organism: Streptomyces sp. NPDC060209 (assembly GCF_042728155.1). Classification (NCBI taxonomy): domain Bacteria; kingdom Bacillati; phylum Actinomycetota; class Actinomycetes; order Kitasatosporales; family Streptomycetaceae; genus Streptomyces; species Streptomyces sp. NPDC060209. The sequence goes on along the minus strand of NZ_JBHWZS010000392.1, from coordinate 6,520 downwards.
ATGGCCGATGTGTACGGCCTGCCGCAGGTCCAGCGCCTCGGCCAGCGCCCACACGTCGGCGGCATAGGTGTCCATGTCGTGCCCGGACGCGCTCTGGGTGGAGCGCCCGTGCCCGCGCCGGTCGTGGGCGATCACGCGATAGCCCTGGGCGAGGAAGAACAGCATCTGGCTGTCCCAGTCGTCGCCGCTGAGCGGCCAACCGTGGTGGAACACGATCGGCTGGGCGTCGCGCGGGCCCCAGTCCTTGTAGAAGATCTCCGTGCCGTCAACCGTGGTGACCGTGCCCATGGCCGATCCTTCCGCTTGAAGTGCTCGTGCGGTGAGTGTGCGGGGACGCGTCGGCTTCGCGGGGCGGGAACCGCCACCGCCGAGGAGGCCGAGACTGCGATCAAACGCCACAAACGATACCGGTAAGTGCCTAAACGCTCATTTTGTGGCATCACGCTCTGCCGTGTGGCGCTCAGGGGAGCTGAGTACTGGTCGTCGCGCACGTCGCGAAAGCTCTTCACCCGCCCGGCCCGCCTGACGGTGCCGGGCGTTCGTTCCGGCGGCAGTGTCGTCAGCACTCGACCCCCTCTCCCCTGAAAGAGTGATCATGAAGCAGTTGCGGCCTGCACGAACCCGACGGATCCTCCCTCTCGCCCTGCTCCTGCCGACGGCGGCGCTCATATCCGCCGGACCCGCCGTGTCGTCCGAGGGCGCCGGCCACGGGGAGCTCACCGAGAGTGCGAAGCCGACCGTCGTACTGGTGCACGGTGCCTGGGCGGACGCCTCAGGATGGGACGAGGTGATCAAGAGCCTCCAGGCCAAGGGGTATCCGGTCGTCGCCGCCGCCAATCCCCTGCGCAGTCTGTCCGGCGACTCCGCCTACCTGGCGGCCCGGCTGAAGGCGATCAAGGGCCCGATCGTCCTGGTCGGCCACTCCTACGGCGGCGCCGTCATCACCAACGCGGCCACCGGCAACCCGAACGTCAAGTCTCTCGTCTACATCGCGGCGTTCGCCCCGGACCAAGGTGAGAGCACCCTCCAGCTGACGGCCAAGTACCCCGGCAGCCGCCTCACGGACGACCCCGCGGCGCCGGTCCCCACCGCGCTCGACGCCGTCCCGCTCGGCGGAGGGCCCACCGACGTGGACCTGTACATCAAGCCCGACAAGTTCAGCGACGTCTTCCTGAGCGACCGGCTGGACGAGAGCAGGGCGAACGTCCTGGCGGCGGCCCAGCGTCCGGTGGCCCCGGTGACCGGCGAGGAGCCGTCCAAGACCCCCGCCTGGAAGACGATCCCGTCCTGGTACCTCGTCGCCACCGACGACCGCACCATCGGTACACAGAACCTGCGCTACATGGCCAAGAGGGCCGGCTCCACCACCGTCGAGGTGGATGCCCCGCACGCGGTCATGGAGACCGACCCCGGCGACATCACCGACCTGATCCTCCAGGCCGCCCACGACACCCGCCCCGGCCTCGCCAGCACCGGTACCTCCACGTCGGCGAAGGCACTCGCCGGCGTCGCTCTGCTCGCCGTCACGGGCGGTACGGCCCTCCTCCTGAGCAGCCGCCGCTCCCGCACCTGAGTGTGCGGTGACCCCGGCCCGCAGGGTGAACAGCACTGCGCGCCAAGGGCGATGTCAGACCTCGTCAGCGGCGTGAGCGATCTCCCAGGGGATCTCCGTCGAGGCGAGGTAGGCGAGGCCGCGCCGCTGCCAGAGTCGCGCGTGGTGGGCGACCCGGACGCGGTGGTCCTCCCAGCGGGGCGCCCGGCCGGTCCACGCGGCCGCCGCGACGGAAGGCAGGCGGGGAAGCAGCAGGACGGTCACATCGTCGAGCCCTTCGACCGACTCGGCGAAGACCGTCGCCTCGACACCGGCGACGCGGTCCTCGGGGATCGCATGGGATGCGGGGTCCCAGGCGGCGGCGTGCCGGACGCCGAGGGGCCGGTAGGCGGGGAATCCGAGACGTGCGGCGGTCGAGGCCTGGGCGGGCGGGACGACCTCCGGGTCGTAAGCCCGGTCCAGGTACAGGTGGGACTGGGGGGACAGGAGTACTCGGCCGCCCCCTTCGAGGATGCGGTCGAGGTCCTTGTCGCTGGGGGCGAAGAACCTCTTGAGCGCCGCGATCAACTCGGGGGTGTGGCCCGCCGCGAGCAGTTCGGGGCGGTCGGCGAGCTCCTCCGGGGTGTCCGGCAGATCCATCATCGCCACATCCACCCAGAACTGGGCGATGTCGTCCGGGCCGACGCCGGCGCGCGAGGACTCCTGCCAGGCCAGCGGGCGCTTCCCCGACTCCCGCACCAGTGAACGCAGTTCCCGGATCGCGTGCGCGAAGCTCTCCTGCGTCGTCCCGACGGCCTCGTCCCCGCCGATGTGCACGAACGGGCCCTCGGTCAGGCGGCACACGTCGGCGAGGACCGAGGCCACCGCCTCCCGGGTGCCCCGGTCCGCGAGGTCGAGCGGCGGGACGAACGGGAAACGGCCCTTCAGGCCCTCGGGCGCCGGTGCGTCCGGAAGGCCGGGCAGCGCCTCGCGCAGGGTGGCGCAGTGGCCGGGCAGGTCGATCTCGGGGACGACCGTCACGAAGCGTTCGGCGGCGTACCGCTGGAGGGCGCGGTAGTCCTCGGCGGTGTAGAAGTCGCGCGGGGCGGCGTCCGGGCGGGTCCCGGTGAGCTCGGGCGTGCCGGGGATCTCGAGGCGCCAGCCCTCGTTGTCCGTCAGGTGCAGGTGCAGGACGTTGAGCTTGTAGAGCGCCGCCAGATCGATGACGCGACGCACCTCGCCGGGTGTGAGGTGATGGCGTGCCGGGTCGATCAGGAGGCCGCGCCAGGCGAAGCGCGGAGCGTCGTGCAGTTCCTGGCAGGGGATGGGGCCGGGAGAGGTGGCGATCAGCTGGACGGCCGTGGCCGCCGCCCGGAAGACCCCGGTGGGGGTGGCGGCGAGGCAGGTGATGCCGGACCCGGTGACCGTGAGGCGGTAGGACTCGTCGACGGGGCCGGCGGCGCCGCAGGGGGCGATGCCCACAGTCCGGCCGTGCGGCCGCAGCGATTCGTCGAGGGTGAGCGTGAGGGGCGCGGGCGGCGCGGCCGCGGAGTGTGCGCCGGTTCCCAGGTGCGGTCCGAGAAGGGCCTCGACGGTCCTGGCCACCCCCGTGAGGCGGTCGTCCGTCGCCTGGATCCGCCAGGGCGCCGCGGGGTGCGGGCCGAGACCGGGAGCGGCCGTGGTCTGCCGCTCGGGCTGGGGAATGACGGCGTTCATGCTCTCCTCCACCGGCTGCGTTCTACGGACGTGTGTACCGGGCCCCGCGCTGGTGCGCCGAGGCCGGGTGCCTCTTCCTGCAGGCCAGGTGCGCCTGTACGCTAACACGAAAACCGATCAATGAACGCTTTTCAAGGAGTGGGGGGAGCGGCTTCCGCCGCCCCGCTCCGATGCGGAAGGAGCTCCTCTATGACGCCCCCGACCGGGCCAGGACTCGCACTCCCGGAAGGCTTCCTGATGGGCGCCTCCACCTCCGCCCATCAGGTCGAGGGGAACAATGTCTCCAGCGACTGGTGGGCCATCGAGAACCGGCCCGGCACCTTCGTGTCCGAACGCAGCGGAGACGCGGCCGACAGCTTCCACCGTTGGCCGGAGGACATGGATCTGCTCAGCCAACTCGGTTTCAACGCCTATCGGTTCAGCATCGAGTGGGCACGGATCGAACCCGAGCGCGGACAGGTGTCGCGCGCGGCCGTCGCGCACTACCGCGCCATGGTGTGCGGAGCCCTGGAGCGCGGTCTGACACCGCTGGTTACGCTGCACCACTTCACCTCCCCCCGGTGGTTCAGCGCTCTCGGCGGCTGGGCCTCGCCCGACTCGGCGGACCTGTTCGCCTCGTACGCGGCCGTGGCCACGGAGATCCTCCTGCCGGGCGTCCGCCACGTCGCCACCATCAACGAACCGAACATGATCGCGCTGATGCACACCCTGATCCGCAGGACCGGGCTCGCGGCGGACGGCAGCACCGGCCCGCCGGAGAACGGCGAGCCGAACGGCGTCGCACTCGACCCCGGCTCGGCGGAACCGGACGCCTCCGTCACGCAGGCACTCATCCGCGCCCACCGGGCAGCCACCGCCGTCCTCAAGGCCGCCGACCCCGGGCTACAGGTGGGGTGGACGGTCGCCAACCAGGTCTACCAGGCCGAACCCGGTGCCGAGGAGGCCATGGCGGCGTACGCCCGGCCGCGTGAGGACGTCTATCTGGAGGCCGCCCGCGAGGACGACTGGATCGGCGTCCAGGCGTACACACGCCACCGGATCGGCAACGACGGTCCGCTGCCCGTCCCGCAGGACGCCCCCACCACACTGACCGGCTGGGAGGTCTACCCGGAGGCGCTGGGGGAGGCCGTACGGCACACCGCGGAGGTCGTCGGCCCGCACGTCCCGGTCCTGGTCACGGAGAACGGTATCGCCACCACCGACGACGACCGGCGCATCGCGTACACCGCGGCTGCGCTGTCGAGCCTCGCCTCGGCCATGAGGGACGGGATCGACGTCCGCGGCTATCTGCACTGGAGCGCCCTGGACAACTACGAATGGGGCTCCTACCGGCCGACGTTCGGGCTGATCGCGGTCGACGCGAAGACCTTCGCCCGCACGCCCAAACCGTCCGCCGGATGGCTCGGCTCACTGGCCCGGTCCGGCCGCATACCCGAAGGGGACGACCGACGCGGCGGATCCGATGGACACGACGGACTCCCGGCGGCCGGATCCGCCCGCGTCCGCAGTGCCGGTTAGGCTGCTGACCATGGCGAAACGGGGCCCGTACGAAAAGGGCGAGGCGAAGCGGACCGAGATCCTGCAGGCGGCTCTGGAGATCTTCGCCACCGAGGGATACCGCGGCACGTCGCTGCGCAAAGTGGCCGCCAAGTGCAGTCTCAGTCTGCCCGGGCTGATGCACTACTTCAGCTCCAAGGAGGACCTGCTCACCCAGGTCCTCCGGATGCGCGACGAGACCGCCCGGGTGCGTCAGGACGAGCGCACCAGCCCCGAGAGCTATCGCGAGATCATCCGCGAAGGCGCGAAGACCCCGGGGCTGGTCGAGCTGTTCGTCTCCATGGCGGCGGCGGCCGGTGACCCGGAGCATCCGGCGCACGCGCACTTCGCGGAGCGCTATCCGGTGCTGCGCGAGCGCGTCGCCGGCTTCGTCCAGAATCGGATGGACGAGGGACGGATGACCACGGAGATCCCAGCCGAGCGGCTGGCGGTCCTGCTGCTCGCGGTGGCCGACGGCATCCAGCTCCAGTGGCTTATCGACCGTACGACGGACATGGAGCAGCCCATCGACGACATCATGCGGTTGCTCGCCCTCGACGCGGAGAGCTGAACGGAGCGGGGCGTACCGGCGGTCCCGGCCGGCGCGCCCCGCTCCACCCGCGCGGCCGGGGAGGGAGCGCCGCTGAGGGGATCACCGTCGTCGGAGAATGCCGGCACGGAGAAGGTCTGAGCCGACGTCAGGTCCCGGTGGGGATGCCCGCCGCCTCCCTGACCGCCGCCGTCCACGGCAACCAGCGCGGATCGGGGCCGGCCGACGGATCCCAGGACATCGCCGTGCAGACGTAGCCGACGGCGAGCCCGCTCTCCGGGTGGGCCATGCCGAGCCGGCCGCCCGCGCCGGCGTGCCCGAACGAGCCGTCGCCCAGCAAGGGTTCCCCGGGGCGGGGCAGCTCGAATCCGAGCCCGAAGCGCGAGCGGTCGGGTCCGTCGAACCGGTGCAGCGGTGCGGGCTGCGGCAGATGGTCGGTGTGCGGAGTCCGCGCCAGGTCCAGGGTCCGCGGCGACAGCAACCGTACGCCGTCGATGCGGCCGATGAGGGCGGCGTACAGCCGTGAGAGCGAACGGGCGTTCCCGATGCCGCCCGCTGCCGGTATCTCGGCGGACCGTCCCTCCGCACTGCCGAACGCTCCGGTCACCCGGGCCAGTTCGGCCGCCGAGGCCCGCAGTGCGGTGGCGAGCGGATGATCCGGGGTCAGGCCGAGACCGCCGACAGCCGCCGCGATCCGCCCGGCGGTGGGCGGCGGGCCCGCGGACTGCGGTACGAACCGGTGTTCCTCCCGCCGCGGCAGACCGATCCACAGATCCAGGTCCAGCGGTCCGGCCACCCGGTGGGCGAACACCCGGCCGATGCTCGTCCCCGACACCCGGTGGACGACCTCCCCGATCAGATGGCCGTAGGTCAGCGCGTGGTAGAGGAACGCCGAACCCGGTTGCCATACGGGCCGCATCGCCGCCAGTGCGCGCACCCGCGCGGCGCCGTCGAGCAGGCCGGGCAGGGGCACCCCCTCCGGATCGGCGGTGAACGCGGGGAGTCCCGCCCGGTGGGCGAGCAGGTCGGCGACCGTGGTGTCCGCCTTTCCCGAGGCCGCGAACTCCGGCCAGTAGCGGGAGACCGGTGCGTGCAGGTCCAGGACACCGCGCTTGCTCAGCAGATGCGCGCAGACGGCGACCAGGGCCTTGGAGACCGACATCAGGACGCCGACCGAGTCCGGCCCG
>NZ_JBHWZS010000391.1:0-7160 GCF_042728155.1 Streptomyces sp. NPDC060209 | reverse complement strand
GAGGCTGCCCGGGCGCTTCAGCTGAGTTGTGCCTCAGCGAAAAGCGGCGATGCTGCGGGCGACCCAGTTGCTGAAGGGGCGCGGAGCGCGACCGAGGACTCGTTCCACGTCCGAGCTGATCCGCAGTTCGACGGGGTTCGGGGCGGAGATGATGTCCAGGGTGTCGTCGGCGAGCTCCGGCGGCACGAACTGGGTCATCGCGGCTTTGGCCTCCTCGCGGGTGAGTTCGTGGAACCGCACCGGCGAGCCGAGCGCGGCGGCGATGGCCTCCGACTGCTGACGGGGCGTGATCACCTCGGGACCGGTCAGCTCGAAGATTCCACCGTTGTGCCGGTCGTCCAGCAGGCAGGCCGCCGCGACCTCGGCGATGTCCGCCGGGTCGACGATCGGAACCCCGACATCGCCGAAGGGTGCGGCGACCGTCCCTTGCGTGCGGACGGACTCCGCCCACGCCAAGGCGTTGGAGGCGAAGCCGCCCGGTCGCAGGACGGCCCAGTCCAGGCCGGACTCTCTCAACGCGTCCTCCACCGCGCGCATCGCGATCCGCGACGGGCCGAGCGGCCTGGTCGCCACGCCCTGCGAGGACAGCAGGACGACTCGGCGGACCCCGCTGGCAGCAGCCAGGTCGATAATGTCGGTCGGCCTGGCTTCGGGGGCGTGCAGGTCGCCGGACAGCAGGAGGAACAGCGCCTTCGCCCCCTCCAAAGCGGGGGTGAGGCCCTGCGGATCGGCCAGGTCGGCCGGCACGTGCCGGACCCCGTCCGGCATTGCCACCGCGCGCCGTGACACCGCCGTCACCTGCTCGCCCGCCTCGGCCAGGGCCTGCGTCAAAGGCTGGCCCACATTCCCGGTAGCCCCGGTCACCACGATCATGTTCAGCTCCTAGTCCGTTGTGCACTGCGGCAATTGACGCTAGGAGGCAGGCTTACTTTTCGTAAGAGCATACCCAGAGGTAAGCTCCGGACATGACAGAAGGCGCGCAGCTGACGCAGGCCGAGGCGGGCAATCGGTATGACGTGTTTCACACCGACTGCCCTGCGCGCGACGTGGTCGACCACGTGACCAGCAGGTGGGGTATCTGGGTGCTGATCTCCTTGCGGAGCACCGACCTTCGGTTCTACGAGCTGCGCGACAGCATCCAGGGCATCAGCGAGAAGATGCTCGCTCAGACACTGCGGGCACTGGTCCAGGACGACCTGGTCTGGCGGAAGGTCGAGCCGACGACGCCACCCCAGGTCACCTACGGGCTGACTGAGTTCGGCCAGGACGTCGGTGCGCCGCTGACGGACTTGTTCGACCGGATCACACAGCGGCTGGCAGCCGGCGGGGCGTCCGCCACGTAGCGGCTGAGCGCAACAGGTCAAGCGAATCAGCTGACCCCCAGGCCCTCAATACCCCCAGCACGGGCCGGTGGCAGAGCCGGTGGCAGAAAGGCCGCGCCACCAAGACACGGTCCGTGGAGGGCCTGTCCCACGTGTGGCTCACTCCAACGAGTGAACAGGCTGCCCAGCCAGCCCCAGTTCCATGGCCGATCGGCCACGGAATGGCCGGCGGCTCACCGGCCGGCACGCGAGACGGCGGCTCAGTAGGTGTGCCCCGGCCAGTGCGGGTCCTCCCAGCGGGCAGGCCCGGGGATGCCGAGCAGCCGTACCGCGTGGTGCATCTCCTCGGAAGCACCCTGGGAAGCGAGCCGTGCGGGGGCGTGCACGGCCAGCCAGGTGCTCAGCTCGCCGACCCTCTTCTCGTCGTGTTCCCAGGCGTACCAGGGGAGTTCGTCACCCAGCAGGTCGTACTCCCATCGGCCCACGGCCTCCACCAGCCGCCTGTCTGCCGTGGGGTGGGCCGTCCCGGCCCATACCCCGAGCCAGGGAGCCACCGTGCCCGAGGCCTCGGCGCACAGGGCGAAGACGTCGGGCGCCGGCACGGCGGCGTCGGGCGCCGTGAGGCTGTCGGCCCACCACGCGTGCAGGAACTCCTCCACGGCAGCTGCCTGGCCGACATGCCAACGCTGCCACCGGCCGCGCGCGAAGGACTGGCCGACGTCGCCCATGTCGAAGAGTGGTTCCACCTGTCCGTCGACAAGGGCTGCCGCGAACTGAGGCAGGATGCGACGCAGCACCGCCCCGTGATCGCTCCAGTCGGTCGCTTCCCACGTGCGCCGCAGCAGGTCCGGGTCGAGTTCCACATCCGGAGTCTTGAGCTGGGCGAGCTCGTCCTCGCTGCCCCAGTGGCACGTGCAGTTGACCTCGTCCGGGACGGCGGTCATCCCGCGGAAAGTGGCGGCGAGGTCGTGCAGCGCCGCTTCGAGGCGCAGGCGTGCTGGTGTCCGGTCGGGGTGAGTCATGGGCTGTCGCCTTCGGGACTCCGGAAGGTCGAACCGACCGAAGAGAGCTACGTTACCGGTCGCCGCCAGCTCGCTGCCACACCTGCCCGAAGCGGTACGCGAAAGGGGCCGGATCCCCCCTCCGGACCCGGCCCCTCGTCTCGTGTTCCCGCGCCGCCTCAGGCGCCGCGCACCGCCGCCGTGGACCCCCGCACCACCAGCTCGGGCTGGAACACGTACTCCGTGCGCTGCACGGGGCTCCCGCCGATCTCCTCCAGGAGCGCACCCACCGCCGCCGCCGCCATCGCCTGCACGGGCTGGCGCACCGTGGTCAGTGGCGGGTCGGTGAACGCGATCAGCTGCGAGTCGTCGAAGCCGACGACGGAGACGTCACGCGGGACGTCGAAGCCTCTCCCCCGCGCCGCCCGGACCACGCCGAGCGCCATCAGGTCGCTGCCGCAGACGATGCCGGTGCAGCCCGCGTCGAGCAGGGCGCCGGCCGCGACCTGGCCGCCCTCGACGCTGAACAAGGTGGAGCAGACGAGGAGTTCGGCCTCCTCACGGTCCATGCCCAGCAGCGAGACGGCCGCGTCGACGAAGCCCTCGCGCTTGCGCCGGGAAGGCACATAGCGCTGCGGCCCGATCGCCAGGCCGATCCGCCGGTGCCCGAGCTCGGCGAGATGACCGACGGCCATCCGTACGGCGGCCTGGTCGTCGGGCGAGACGAACGGGGCACTGATGCGTTCGTTGTAGCCGTTGATCAGGACGAACGGCACACCGCGTTCGGTGAGCGCCGCATAGCGCGCCGGGTCGGCCGAGGTGTCGGCGTGCAGCCCGGACAGGAACACGATGCCGCCCACGCCGCGCTCGACGAGCTGTTCGACCAGTTCGTCCTCGGTGGCGCCCCCGGGCAGCTGGGTGCAGAGCACGGGCGTGTAGCCGTGCCCCGCGAGCACCTGCTCCACGGACTGCGCGAACGCCGGGAAGATCGGGTTGGTGAGTTCGGGTGTCACCAGTCCGATCAGTCCCGCGCTGCGCTGCCGCAGCCGTACGGGGCGTTCGTAGCCGAGGATGTCCAGCGCCGCGAGCACCCGCTGACGCGTGGTGTCCGCGACGCCGGGCTTCCCGTTCAGCACACGGCTGACGGTGGCCTCGCTGACCGCGGCCTGACCGGCGATGTCGGAGAGCCGCAGCGCCGGTCCGGTCCTGGGTGCGGGGACGGTCACACCGTCCACCACACCGTGGTGTCCGCGGGCAGCTCGATCGTGGCGCCGTCGACGGCGACCGGGGCGCTGGCGAGCAGCAGGGTGCCGGGGGCGGCGATCCGCACCGGCGCGCCCGTCGTGTTGACGGTGCAGACGAAGCCGGGGCGGCCGAGGACGAGCACGCCCTCGGGTGCGTCCAGCCACTCGACGTCCGTGCCGGCGCCGAGGCCCGGGTGCTCGCGACGGGTGGCGATCGCGGCGCGGTACAGCTCCAGGGTGGAGCCCTCCGTGCCGGACTGCGCCTCGACGGAGAGCGCGCCCCAGCTGTCGGGCTGCGGCAGCCAGCTGCCGCCGTCGCCGAAGCCGTACGAGCTGCCCTCGCGGGTCCACGGGATCGGCACCCGGCACCCGTCGCGGAAGCCGTCCTGGCCCTCGGCGCGGAAGAACGACGGGTCCTGGCGGGCCTCGTCGGGCAGGTCGGTGACGTCCGGCAGGCCCAGCTCCTCGCCCTGGTAGACGTAGGCGGAGCCGGGCAGCGCCAGCATCAGCAGGGTCGCCGCGCGGGCCCTGCGCAGACCGAGCTCACGGTCGCCGGGGGTACGGATCTGGGTGCCCAGGCCCGGCGGGTTGGCGAAGCGGGTGGTGTGCCGGGTGACGTCGTGGTTGGAGAGCACCCAGGTGGTGGGGGCGCCCACCGGACGCATGGCGTCGAGCGAGGAGTCGATGACGGCGCGGAGCTCGGCTGCGTCCCAGGCGGTCGACAGGTACTGGAAGTTGAAGGCCTGGTGCATCTCGTCGGGGCGCACGTAGTTGGCGGTGCGCTCGACGGTGGGGGTCCATGCCTCGGCGACCGCGATGCGCTCGCCGGGGTACTCGTCGAGGATCGTGCGCCAGCTGCGGTAGATCTCGTGCACACCGTCCTGGTCGAAGAACGGCATGACATCGTTGCCCAGCAGTTTCAGCTGGTCGTGCGATCCGAGGTCCGGCAGACCCTCCGCCTTGACGAGGCCGTGCGCGACGTCGACGCGGAAACCGTCGACGCCCATGTCGAGCCAGAAGCGCAGGATGGAACGGAACTCATCGGCGACGGCCGGGTGTTCCCAGTTGAAGTCGGGCTGCTCGGGCGCGAAGAGGTGCAGATACCACTCGCCGGGGGTGCCGTCCGGGTCGGTGGTCCGCGTCCAGGCGGGGCCACCGAAGATGGACTCCCAGTCGTTGGGCGGGAGTTCGCCGTCGGCACCCTTGCCGGCGCGGAAGTGGTAGCGCTCGCGCAGGGCGGAGCCGGGGCCCTCGGCGAGGGCGCGCTTGAACCACTCGTGCTGGTCGGAGGAGTGGTTGGGCACCAGGTCGACGATGATGCGCAGCCCCAGGCCGTGAGCCTCGCGGATCAGCGCGTCGGCGTCGAGGAGCGTGCCGAACATCGGGTCGATCGCCCGGTAGTCGGCGACGTCGTAGCCGGCGTCGGCCTGCGGGGAGGCGTAGAAGGGGCTGAGCCAGACGGCGTCGACGCCGAGGTCCCGGAGGTACGGGAGCCGGGCGGTGACGCCCGCGAGGTCGCCCATGCCGTCGCCGTTGCCGTCGGCGAAGCTCCGCGGATAGACCTGGTAGATCACCGCGTCCTGCCACCAGCCGGTGCGGTGGCCCGGGGCGTCGTCGGACGTGCCGGTGGAGGGGGCAGCGAGGTGCTGGGTCATGTCGTCCCTGGGGTGTCTGGGTGGGGAGCGGCGCCGGGACCGGGTCGGGGATCCGGCGCCGCCGTGACGTTGCGTGCGGTCGTGCGGGACTGGGTGCGTCAGCCCTTGACGGCTCCGGCGGACATGCCGGTGACCAGGTGCTTCTGCGCGAAGAGGAAGACCAGTGCGGCCGGGATGGCGATGAGCACGGACGCCGCGGTCATCGGGCCCCACTGGGCTCCGTACTGGTTGACGAACTTCTGCAGTCCGCCGGCGAGCGTGAGGTTCTCGTCGCCGACCATGAAGGCGGAGGCGTACGCCACTTCGCCCCAGGCGGTGATGAAGGAGTAGAAGGCGGTGACGGCCAGGCCGGGCTTGGCCAGCGGCAGGATGAGCCGCCAGAACGTACCGAACGGCGTCAGCCCGTCGACCTGCCCCGACTCGTCGATCTCGTGGGGGATCGTGTCGAAGAAGCCCTTCATCATCCAGGCGCAGAACGGCACCGAGATGGTGAGGTAGGTGATGACGAGGCCCGCCGGCTGGTTGAGCAGCCCGATGGTCGACATGATGTTGTAGATCGGCACGATCAGGACGGCGACCGGGAACATCTGGGTGATCAGCAACGTCCACATCAGCCCGCGCTTGCCGGGGAAGCGGAAGCGGCTGACGGCGTAGCCCGTGGTGGCGGACACGAAGACACCGATGACGGTGGAGAGCCCCGCGACGATCACGGAGTTGCCGAACCAGCTCAGGAACTCGGTGTCCTTGATGAGGTTCGTGTAGTTCTCGAACGTCGTCTCTTTGAAGAAGTCCGTCGTCGTCGCGAACTTGGCGGGCTTCAGCGAGGTCAGCAGGACCCACAGCACCGGGAAGACCGCGATCACCGACGCGATGATCAGGGTGAGGTGCAGGGCCGTGGAGGCGAGCGGCGAGCGGTCGCCGCGCCGGCGGACCTTGGGGGCGCCGTGCCGTGCGGAGGTTGCGGTGGCGGTGGTCACCAGTTGTCTCCCTGCGTGCGGAGCACTCGCCGGTACACCATGGCGAAGAGCATCAGGAGTACGAGGATCAGCACGCCCCAGGTGGAGGACTGCGCGAAGTCGCGCGGGCTGATCTCGAAGGAGAATTTGTACGCCTGGGTGACCAGGATCTGGGTGGCCTCACCGGGTCCGCCGCGGGTCAGCAGGAAGATCACCGGGAACATGTTGAAGGTCCAGATGGTGGAGAGCAGGACCACCGTGGTGGACACCGGGCGCAGTCCGGGAAGCGTGATGTGGCGGAAGCGCTGCCAGGCGGTGGCGCCGTCCATCTCCGCGGCCTCGTACTGCTCCGAGGGGATCGACTGCAGTCCGCCGAGCAGGGCGACCATCATGAACGGGACGCCGAGCCAGACGTTGACGGCGATGACGGAGAACTTGGCCCAGGTGGGGTCGTTCAGCCAGGGTATGCCGTCGATCCCGGCGCCGCCGAGGACCTTGTTGAGCAGCCCGCGGTCCTCGTTGTAGAGGAAGCGCCAGGCGAACACCGAGACGAAGCCGGGGATGGCCCAGGGCAGGATCAGGGCCATGCGGTAGGCGGAGCGTCCGGCGATGCGGCGGTTCAGGATGTTGGCGAGCGCCATGCCCAGGCAGAAGGTGATGCCCACGCAGGAGACCGTCCACACCAGCGTCCAGCCGAGCGTGCCGAGGAACTGGGTACCCGTCAGCGCGTCGACGTAGTTGTCGACGCCCACGAACTCGTAGGTGGCGGGCAGTTCGTTGACACCGATGGACCGTGCGACGTTGCGCTCGTTGGCGTCGGTCAGCGACAGGTATATGCCGCGGACCAGCGGATATCCGATGATCACGCCGATCACGATCACGACCGGGGCGACCATGGTCCAGGCGTACCAGTGGACCGACATGGCCCGCCGGAACTTGCTCGGTGGTGCGGATTTACCAGTACCGCGGCTCCGGCCGCGGG
>NZ_JBHWZS010000390.1:0-7181 GCF_042728155.1 Streptomyces sp. NPDC060209 | reverse complement strand
CGTGGTGACTCCGCGCCGGTAGAAGACGCCGAGTTCGCCGATGGCGGCGAAGGATTTCGCCTCGCGGTGCAGCCGCCAGATCCACGGGCGGTCCTCGGCGGTCCGCAGTCCGTCCCGGAAACGCCGGACGGCGGACGGCGGACGGCCCACATGAGAGGTCTCCCGGGCGGTACGGCGGTGTGCGTGGTCCTTTCGTAGGTAGTGCCCCGGTGGTACGGACGCCGCTCCCGCTCCGGATTCACCGGCGCGGGGCTAGGCTCGAAGGGCGGATATGTGTGATCGGCGGGCAGGAGACACGGGATGACGACGGTGCCGGGACGCAGGAGCAGTACGTTCACCCGACTGCTTCGGCACGGTTTCACCGATCCGTCGGCCGCCGAACGGCTGCTGGATCTGCCCGAGCTCTCCTCCGTACGGGCCGATCCCGTGCTTTTCGACGCCCTGGGCGCGACAGCCGACCCCGATCTGGCGCTGCACGGCCTCGTACGGCTCGTCGAGGCGGAGGAGGCCGACGAACGGCAGATCCTGCTGGACACGCTCGTCACGGCCAAGCCGCTGCGGGACCGGCTCCTCGGCGCCCTCGGCTCCTCCGAGGCGCTCGGGGACCATCTGGCGCGGCATCCACGCGACTGGCAGGTGCTGGTCACGTACGAGGCCACCGATCTGCACCCCGGGGTCCCCGAGTTCGAACACATGCTCTCCGACGCCGTCGACCCGGACTCGTTGAGGGTCGCCTACCGCAGGTCCCTGCTGTCGATAGCGGCACGAGACGTGTGCGGGACGACGGATGTCGCCGAGGTCGCCGCCGAGCTCGCCGACCTCGCGACGGCCACGCTGCGGGCGGCGCTCGCCATCGCCCGCGCCGACGCGCCCTCCGACGCCGCCCAGTGCCGGCTCGCCGTCATCGCGATGGGCAAATGCGGCGGACACGAGCTGAACTACGTGTCCGACGTCGACGTGATCTTCGTGGGCGAGCCGATCGACGGCGCGGAGGAGAGCGGCGCCATGCAGGCCGCCACCCGGCTGGCCGCCCACATGATGCGGATCTGCTCCGACACCACCGTCGAGGGCACCATCTGGCCCGTCGACGCCAACCTACGTCCCGAGGGCCGCAACGGGCCGCTGGTCCGGACCCTGTCCTCGCACCTCGCCTACTACCAGCGCTGGGCCAAGACCTGGGAGTTCCAGGCGCTGCTCAAGGCCCGGCCCGTCGCCGGCGACCCCGAGCTGGGCGCGGAGTACGTCGAGGCCGTGTCCCCACTGGTGTGGCAGGCCGCCGACCGGGAGAACTTCGTCGGCGACGTGCAGAAGATGCGCCGCCGCGTCGTCGACAACATCCCCGTCGACCGTGTCGACCGGGAGCTCAAGCTCGGCCCCGGAGGGCTCCGCGACGTCGAATTCGCCGTCCAGCTGCTCCAGCTCGTCCACGGGCGCAGCGACAGCACCCTGCACGTCGGCTCCACCCTGGAGGCCCTGCGGGCCCTCGCCGACGGCGGATACGTCGGGCGGGCGGACTCCGCGCAACTGGACGAGGCGTACCGCTTCCTGCGCGCCATGGAGCACCGCATCCAGCTCTACCGGCTGCGCCGCACCCATCTGGTTCCCGAGGACGAGGCAGACCTGCGCAGGCTCGGGCGGTCCCTCGGGCTCCGCACGGACCCGGTCGCCGAGCTGAACAGGGCCTGGCGGCGGCACGCCTCCGTCGTGCGGCGGCTGCACGAGAAGCTCTTCTACCGGCCGCTCCTGGACGCCGTCGCCCAGCTCGCGCCCGGCGAGAGCAGGCTCAGCGCCAAGGCCGCCATCGTCCGGCTGGAGGCCCTCGGCTACGCCGATCCCGCCGCCGCGCTGCGGCACCTGGAAGCCCTGTCCTCGGGGGTCTCCCGCAAGGCCGCGATCCAGCGCACGCTGCTGCCGGTGCTGCTCGGCTGGTTCGCGGACTCCGCCGATCCGGACGCCGGGCTCCTCGGCTTCCGCCAGGTGTCGGACGCGCTCGGCAAGACCCCGTGGTACCTGCGGCTCCTGCGCGACGAGGGCGCCGCGGCCGAGAATCTCGCCCGGGTCCTGTCGGCCGGCCGGCTCGCGCCCGACCTGCTGATGCGCGCCCCGGAGGCCGTCGCCATCCTCGGCGACCCCGAAGGGCTGAAGCCGCGCAGCCGGAACCACCTGGAGCAGGAGGTGCTGGCCGCGGTCGGCCGGGCCCCGGGGGCCGAAGCGGCCGTCGCGGTGGCGCGCGGGGTGCGGCGGCGTGAGCTGTTCCGTACGACGGCGGCCGACCTCATCGGCTCTTACGGCACCGAGGACAATCCGGCGGAGACGGACCCGGGCGCCCTGGCCGACCGGGTCGGCTCCGCGGTCACCGATCTGAACGCCGCCACGCTCTCCGGGGCGCTGCGCGCCGCCGTCCGCGAACGGTGGGGCGCCACCCTGCCGACCAGGTTCGCCGTCATCGGCATGGGCCGCTTCGGCGGCCACGAGCTGGGCTACGGCTCGGACGCGGACGTCCTGTTCGTGCACCAGCCCCGGGAAGGGGTCGGCGACGAGGAGGCGGCCCGGGCCGCGAACGCCGTCGTCACGGAGATGCGCAGACTGCTGGAGCTGCCGACCGCAGACCCGCCGCTGCTCATCGACGCCGATCTGAGGCCGGAGGGCAAGACCGGGCCGCTGACACGCACGCTGAAGTCGTACGGGGCCTACTACCGGCGCTGGTCGCTGGTCTGGGAGAGCCAGGCACTGCTGCGCGCCGAGCCGGTGGCCGGGGACGAGGAGCTGGGCCGGGCCTTCATCGAGCTGATCGACCCGCTGCGGTACCCGATGGAGGGGCTGGGGGACGAGGCGGTCCGGGAGATCCGGCGGCTCAAGGCCCGGATGGAGTCCGAGCGCATGCCGCGCGGGGCCGACCCGACGCTCCACACCAAGCTGGGTCGCGGAGGGCTGAGCGACGTCGAGTGGACGGTGCAGCTGATGCAGATGCAGCACGGCTGGGCGGAACCCGGGCTGCGGACCACGCGCACGCGGGAGGCCCTGGCGGCGGCGTGCGCCGCGGAGCTGATCCCGGCGGAGGAGGCACAGACGCTGGACGAGGCGTGGGTCCTGGCGTCCCGGGTGCGCAACGCGGTGATGCTGGTGCGGGGGCGGCCGGGGGACACCTTCCCCTCGAACCCGCGTGAGCTGACGGCGGTGGGCCGGTACCTCGGGTACGAGCCCGGGCACGTGGGGGACATGCTGGACGACTACCGGCGGATCACCCGGCGGGCCCGGGCGGTGGTGGAGGAGAGGTTCTACGGCGCCGCGGGGTGAGGCGGCGGGCGCCGCCGTCCCATGGAGCCGGCCGGGGCTGCCGAGCCGCTCACCCGCGGCTGCCCTCAGTCGCCGGGTGTGCCCGGTTCTCTCGCGCCCTGCGGGACGGGCCCGGCCGCTCCGGCCGCCGATGTGCCGGCCCGGGGGCTGAGCTCAGGTGCTCGGGCGGGTGGCCGGCGCAAGGCGCGCAGACGGCCCGCTCCGGGACGCTGCACCCGTTTCGGCAGGCGGTGCGGCAGCGCCCCGTACCAGGCGTAGGAGACCGCCACGCCGAACGTCAGGCAGGCCATCCCGCCCACCGCGTCCAGCCAGAAGTGGTTCGCCGTCGCCACGATCACCACGAGCGTGGCCACCGGGTACAGCGCACCCAGGATGCGCGCCCAGGGGGCGGTGGCCAGGGCGCAAATGGTCAGACCGCACCACAGGGACCAGCCGATGTGCATGGACGGCATCGCCGCGTACTGGTTCGACATGTGCTTGAAGTTGCCCGAGGCCATCGAGCCCCACGTCTGGTGCAGCATCACCGTGTCGATGAAGCCGCCGCCGTTCATCAGCCGGGGCGGTGCCAGCGGGAAGACGTAGTAGCCCAGCAGAGCCACCGCCGTCGTGGCGAAGAGGGCCAGACGGGTGGCCGCGTAGCGGCCCGGATGACGGCGGAACAGCCAGATCAGCACGCCGATGGTCACGATGAAGTGCAGCGTCGCGTAGTAGTAGTTCATCGAGACGATCAGCCATGTCACCGAATTGACGGCCTGGTTGACCGTCTCCTCGAAGGCGAGGCCCACGGTGTGCTCGAGGGACCAGATCCAGTCGGCGTTCCGCAGGGCCGCGGCCTTCTGCTCGGGAACGGCGTTGCGCACCAGCGAGTAGAGCCAGTAACTGACCGCGATCAGCAGGATCTCGAACCACAGGCGCGGGCGGCGCGGGGAGCGCAGGGAGCGTAGGGAAAGGCGGGGACGTCGCATGCGTGGCAGGGTGATCGCTCTCGTTGAACCGGACGCCGTCGTTCCGTCCGCGACGGGTGACGGGGGGGCCGCCGTGCGGTCTTCCTGTGTGGTCACGTGCGATTCACCCATAGGCGCAGAGTCTGCCAGATACGTCCCCCTCTGCCCGATGATCCTCCAGTCGGGTTCCGGTCGCACATCCAGTACTTTACCGACGGGTGCGGGCCGCGGAGGAGGGGCCCGGACCCGATGCGGTTGAACCGCGTACGACCAGTTCAGGCATGAAGACGAACTCGCTGTGCGGAGCGGGTGTGCCGCCGATCTCCTCCAGCAGCGTGCGCACGGCGGCCTGGCCCATCGCCGTCACCGGCTGCCGGATGGTGGTCAGCGGCGGATCGGTGAACGCTATGAGGGGCGAGTCGTCGTACCCGACCACCGAGAGGTCGCGCGGCACCTCCATCGACAGCCTGCGCGCCGCCCGGATGGCTCCGAGCGCCATCATGTCGCTCGCGCACACCACCGCGGTGCAGCCTCGCTCCATCAGCGCCGAAGCGGCCGCCTGGCCGCCCTCCAGCGTGTACAGGGAGTGCTGGATCAGCTCCTCCACCGCGTCGGCGGTGAGATTCAGCTGCTCCTGCATCGTGGCGTGGAATCCCTCGATCTTGCGGAGCACCGGAACGAAGCGCTTGGGCCCGACCGCCAGCCCGATGCGCTGATGGCCCAGCGCCACCAGATGCGTCACCGCGAGCCGCATCGCCGCCCGGTCGTCGGGGGAGATGAACGGGGCCTGCACCTTGGGGGAGAAGCCGTTGACCAGGACGAAGGGAACGCCCTGGGCGCGCAGTTGCTCGTAGCGCTGCATGTCGGCGGAGGTGTCGGCGTGCAGTCCGGAGACGAAGATGATGCCCGAGACCCCGCGGTCGACGAGCATCTCGGTGAGCTCGTCCTCGGTGGAGCCGCCCGGCGTCTGGGTCGCCAGCACCGGCGTGTAGCCCTGCCTGGTGAGCGCCTGGCCGATGACCTGGGCCAGCGCGGGGAAGATCGGGTTCTCCAGCTCGGGCGTGATCAGGCCGACGAGCCCGGCGCTGCGCCGGCGCAGCCGGACGGGGCGTTCGTAGCCGAGGACGTCGAGCGCCGCGAGGACGGATTCGCGGGTGGCCGCTGCAACACCGGGCTTGCCGTTCAGTACTCGGCTGACCGTCGCTTCGCTGACCCCCGCCTGAGTTGCGATATCGGCAAGCCGTGCGGTCATGGCAATGGACTGTACCGGGCGCGTGTCGGATTGCCCACCGTGCGCGGGATTCGGACGGTCCGCCCCTACGACAACCGGTCGGCGGCCTTCGGGCAGCAACATCTTGCAAGGCCTTGCGGGCGCCGTGAGGCGCTCGCGGTCGGATCGTCGTACCGGTGCCACAACGGGCCTGGCCAGGCATGGGCAGGGTGAAAGGGCTTCCGTCAAGAGGCTTGACGGCAACCTTGAGGACACGCCAATGTAACGATCAGCAGCGCTTGCAGAAATCTTCCGCAAAGTCTTTCGGTCGTCTTTCATCCTTGTTACGTTCACGTCGACCCGGCGCCGCGACGGAGCGGTACGGCAGTTGAAGGAGTTCAGATGCGACGTGGCATAACGGCCACCGCCCTGGTCGCGGCCCTGGCGCTCGCGGCGACCGCCTGCGGCAGCGACGACGAGTCCGGCGGCAGCAAGAGCTCGGGCGAGCTCTCCGGCACGGTGACGTGGTGGGACACCTCGACCGTCGGCAGCGAGGACAAGGTCTTCAAGAAGATCGCCGAGGGTTTCGAGAAGAAGCACCCGAAGGTCGACGTCAAGTACGTCAACGTCCCCTTCGGTGAGGCGCAGAACAAGTTCAAGAATGCCGCGCAGGCCGGTGCCGGCGCCCCGGACGTCATCCGCTCCGAAGTCGCCTGGACCCCCGAGTTCGCCGACCTCGGCTACCTCGCCCCGCTGGACGGCACCGCGGCGCTGAAGGACCAGGGCGACTTCCTGGAGCAGGCCGCCGCGTCCACCAAGTACAAGGACAAGACCTACGCCGTCCCGCAGGTCATCGACTCCATGGGCATCTTCTACAACAAGAAGATCTTCGCGGACGCCGGCGTCGAGGTCCCGAAGAACATCGCCGACCTGAAGACCGTCTCCAAGACGATCAAGGACAAGACCGGCAAGACCGGCCTCTACCTCCGCGGCGACGACGCGTACTGGTTCCTCTCCTTCCTCTACGGCGAGGGCGGCGACCTGGTCGACGCCGACTCCAAGACCGTCACGGTGGACAAGCCCGAGGGCGTCAAGGCCTTCAAGACGGTCAAGGACCTCGTCGACTCCGGTGCCGCCAAGACCGACGCCACCGACGGCTGGGAGAACATGCAGTCGTCCTTCAAGGACGGCAAGGTCGCGATGATGATCAACGGCCCGTGGGCCGTCGCCGACACCCTGACCGGCAAGGAGTTCGCCGACAAGGCGAACCTCGGCATCTCCCCGGTCCCGGCCGGAACGGCCGGACAGGGCGCCCCGCAGGGCGGCCACAACCTCGCCGTCTACGCGGGCTCCAAGAACCTGGACGCCTCGTACGCCTTCGTCGACTACATGACCTCGGTGGAGACGCAGGCGCAGACCGCCGGTGAGCTGAACCTCCTGCCGACCCGCACCTCCGCCTACGCCAAGCAGGAGGCCGCGGACAGCGAGATCGTGCAGTTCTTCAAGCCGGTCGTCGAGACCGCCGTCGAGCGCCCCTGGATCCCCGAGACCGGCAGCCTCTTCGCGCCGCTCGTCACGGAGTACACCAAGGTGCTCACCGGTCAGACCACGCCGGAGAAGGCCGCCTCGGCGACCGGCGACTCCTACCGCAAGCTCCTCAAGGGCTGGAAGTAACTCAGGAAGGCAGGCCGGCTGATGGCTGTCCACACCAGCCAGTCGGTGGCGAAGGC
>NZ_JBHWZS010000389.1:0-7193 GCF_042728155.1 Streptomyces sp. NPDC060209 | reverse complement strand
GCCCCGGACCGGCCACGGTCCGGGGCAGCCCCTTTTCGCGTTTCAGTACGCTTCGATGTCCAGCCGATCGCCCAGCGCTTCCGCCCCGAGGAGGGCGGGCTGGTGGGCTCCGGTGACCGTCACACTCAGCCCGGGCCACTCGTGCAGCGGTGTGAGGTCCAGAGCGGCGCCCTGTGCCGAGGCAGCGAGAGTAAGGCGGGTGACTGCGGGGAAGAGGGCGCGCAGACATCCCAGACCCTGCCCGGACGGCGGCGCCTGGACGCGCATTGTTTCGACGGAGGGAACGGGTTCGGCAGCGCCCGGCAGTTCCGCCCAGGGGAAGGAACTGAGTCCCAG
Organism: Streptomyces sp. NPDC060209; assembly: GCF_042728155.1. Taxonomy (NCBI): domain Bacteria; kingdom Bacillati; phylum Actinomycetota; class Actinomycetes; order Kitasatosporales; family Streptomycetaceae; genus Streptomyces; species Streptomyces sp. NPDC060209. The sequence goes on along the minus strand of NZ_JBHWZS010000389.1, from coordinate 6,857 downwards.
CCGGGTGATCCGGGGATGGGCACGGAGCTCGGAGAGCGCGTCGTCGAACACCGTGACGGAGGAGACCGCCAGGTCGGTGAGCGACGTCCATTCGTCGAGGCCGTCGAGGACGAGGGGTAGTGGGCTCTGCACCGAAAGGCTGGTAACCGTGGTGGAGACGGGAATTCCGCTCAGCCGGTCCACGGCGAGGGTGAGGTGCAGTGACGCCAGGCCGGGAAGACCGGCCAGCGGTGCGAGGTGCGTGGGCGGCAGGTGAGGTGTCTCCAGGATGAGGACCGTCAAGGCCCTCAACTCGGCGAGTGCGGCGATGTTCTGGAGGGCGGGCCCGTTGATCGACAGATACCGCAGTGATGCGGCAGAGCTCGTCAAGCAGGCCAGGCCCTTCGTGACTGTGCTGCTGTGGAGCATGAGGAGTTCCAGCTGCTTGTCCGCCAGCGCTTCATGTATCTCCGCTTCGGGGGCGTCGACGAAGAGCGAGAGGTAGTTCACGGACGGCAGCTGGTGCAGTGCCCGCAGGGTGTCCCTTCCGGTCACCGACACAAGAACACCCCCGAGGTCGCAGACGGCCATCACCTCGCGTGCGTACTCCTCGGCGGGGTAGTGGTCCCACCTGAGAGTGAAGTGCTGACCGAGACCGGGGTGCTGCAGAGCCCAGTCACGCGCATACGGGAGGGCGTCGCTCCCACCGACCTCGCCGATCAGGTCCACCACCAGCGCTGCGGCCGGAACGTCGGACGCCAGGTCCTGCGGCGAGGGGAGAAACGCCAGCGCCGTCGTCCCGAGCCCCGCGAGTGCGGTCACCTGTTCGCCGTCGGCCGGCGGGAACAGCGCTGCCGTGCTCTGCCTGACCCGTTCCCGTACCGCCTTGTCCAGCCAGGTGGCGTGCTGCTCGCACAGCGCCGCCAGCACATGGATGTCCGTCCGCGCCTGGGAGCCCTCCTCGCACGCGAGACCGGCATCCAGCAGGCCCTCGACCAGCAGGGGGAGCTCCCGGCGCCCGCAGTGCCCGGCTGCCAGCAGGATCACGTCCTGCCACTGCTCCTCGCCGGCGTGCCGGAGGAGCTCCTTGAGGTGGTCGTCCTCGATCAGTTCCTTCGCGGCGAGGAAGTCCTGGAAGGTGCGGTGGGCGAACTGATAGGTGTCGTCGGTGTGCTCCTGGAGGAGGCCGCTGCGGTTCAGCAGGTGGGTGAGGATCCTCTCCGCCGGGCCCTGTGCGCTCACCCGGTCCATTCCGGGCAGGGCCCGGTCCAGCTGCCTCAGGGCCTGTTCCCGGGTGAACTCGGACTGGCCTTCACGCACCAGCCACACGGCGATGCGCTGGAGGAGCTGGGTGTGCTCCTCGATGTCCATGTCGACGCCCTCGGGGCCTTCGATCCGGCGCCGGCGGTCGCGGTGGCCGAGCAGCATCTCCAGCGCCGAGCGGTACAGCTTCCAGCGGGTCTCCGGCAGGAAACCCTCCCGGAGGCGGTGCAGAGCGCAGATCACCGCGCAGAGGAGCGGAGTGCGGGCCAGGTGCCTGAGGGCGGAGTTCTGGGAGAACTGACGGGCGAGGTCCCGCTCCAGCTCGCCCAGCCTTTCCCGGTCCTCGTCCTCCTCGACCAGCCGCGCAGCCCGGTGCCAGGACGTCACGAAGGACTGGATGTCCGCGTCACGCATGGGCAGGAGCCGCAGCTCCTCGAAGCCCTCGGACCTGAGCCAGTCCGGCTCGACGGCCAGTGGGCGGACCGTGGCGACGCAGCGTGTGTCCGGGTAGCGCAGCAGGAGCTGTGACAGCCAGGTGTGGGCCTGTTCCCGCTCCTCCGGGGGTACCTCGTCCAGACCGTCGACCAGGAGGAGCGCCCGGCCCGCCTCCATCACGCGGCCGGCCCACCCGTCGGGGGCCTCGTCGATGACCAGTCCGGCGGCGCCGGAGAGCTGGGCGGGGCCCGGGAAGGTACTGCCCCGGGCGCGTAGCGTCCGCAGCGGTACGACGAAGGGGACCAGCCCGTTCAGCGGCTCCAGCGCGTCGCTCAGGGTGCGGGCCGAGGCATGGGCGGCCAGCCACCAGAGCAGGGTGGTCTTCCCGGCGCCCGCGTCGCCCCGGAGCAGGACCCGGGGCCGGCCGGCGAGGAGTGCGTCGACGCGCTGGGGCCCGGGGGACGGGGGTGTCTGGGACTGCGCCTCCAGGCTCAGATAGGCCGTGTCCAGGTCCCACTCCGAGTCGTGCCGGCCCAGCTCGTCCAGCCCGAAGATCTTCGTACGCCGGTAGGCGGCGCCGATGGAGGCCGCGTACTCCTCCTCGTACCGGAGGTCCCGGGGGAAGTGCCCGTGGACCTTCTCGTGGCGCAGCCGGGGGCCGCTCTGTTCGTAGACCAGCTGGAACGGCTTCGCCGTCAGTACGGGCCCGAGCGGTACGCACTCGATCCGCCTGCCGCCCCGCTGCTGGGGGACCTGGCGGGCGATCCCGAGCAGGACGTCCCCCGCGAAGACGGGCCCGCCGGAGAGCCCCGCGAGCACGGAGGGCGCCTGATCGGACCGGATGGCCGGTGGCCCGTCGAGGTCGCAGACCAGCAGGTTGCGCATCCGGCCCGCCATGGGCAGGACCGTCGCGGTGTACTGGTCCGCCTCCGCGTGCTTCTCGGCGCCGTACCGCTGGATGCGGGGGAACCCGGTGATCTCGCAGCTGTCCATGGCCTGCCGGGTGTCCACCAGGCCGAGCCGGGCCGGGCCCACCGGAAGGACCGGGCTCGCGGTCTGGAGCAGGGCGACGTCGAGGTCGTGGTCGATCCAGGCCACCGTCGCCGGGACCGGACCCGTGACGTCCGGGTGCGCGAGGTGGCACTCGTTGCCGCTCTTGACCACATGGGCGCACGTCAGCACCAGCCGGTCGGTGAGCAGCACCCCGCTGCCCTGGAGGGCGCCGAAGACGACGACCGTACGGTCCGCGGGCTGCACCGCTCTCACGACCCTGCCGTGCCGCTGCCACCGAAGTGCGCGGTGCTCCCCGCCCCCTCGTCCCCGATCTCCCAGGCCTCCCCGGTCACGGCGTTGCGCGGCGTCAGGGTGAAGCCGACCTTGTGCGTGCTGCCGGTGGACCGCGAGGTGTCGGCGCCCGCCTCGACGACCCAGGCCTTCACCTTGCCGCCCGCCTTGTGCTCCCTGCGGAGTTCGAGGGTGAACTCCATCTGGATGTCGCCCACGGAGAAGGCGAGGGGCCTGCCGGTGGCGCGGCTCGCCGCGTCGACGAGCTGGTTGCGGATCGACTCGACGGCATCGGCGAGCTCGATGCCGTCGAGGCCATGGGTGGTGTCGTCGGCCATCTGTCCCCCCGGGGTGCTGAGCGTGTGCCGGACAGCGTAGTCAGCCCCGGGGGCCGAAGGTCCCGAAACGGACAGGCTTCGGACCCACCGGCGGTGACAAGGCGCACAGGCCCTCGGAGGCCTACTAGGCAGCTTCGGAGAAGTCGGGGTGACAGGGCGAAGGACCTTCGGCCTGCGTCGAGGGAGGCTTTCGGCGTTTTGGCGTATATGCCCGTATTGCTGGCCGGTGTCCCGGAAGGGTGCCTTTGGAGCTGGGGTTAAACCTGCCTCGCGAAAAATATCGGGAAGATCGTCCGCTGCCGCCGGGCCGGTGTCCGCAACGAATTCCCACCCCCCTGACTACGGCTTTTGATCGTAGATGGGGTGTTTGAGTGTTGCCGGGGGTGCGGGTTACCAAGGTGGAGCAAGCCCGGTCGAGCACCGGGTCCAGTCACCCCGGAGGTTCTCCCCGCATGTCGAAGCGCGTTACGTTCCAGCACTCCCGCCGCCCGTCCATGTCCCGCGTCAGTGGCGCCGTCGTGGCCGCAGGCCTGGGTGCGTCGATGGTGTTCGGTGCGGGCGCGGCGTTCGCGTCCGGCACGACGGGCACCGCGGACACCGCGGCCCTCGCCGGCGCGGCCACCGCCGACTCCGTCGCCCAGCAGGCGACCGCCCAGAGCAAGGCCGCCGCGACGGCCAAGGCCGACAAGGCCGAGAAGGCCGACGCCAAGAAGAAGGCGGCCGCGAAGAAGAAGGCCGCGGCCAAGAAGAAGGCCGTCTCGTGGGAGGCCCCGGTCAACCACTACGAGCTGAGCGCCACCTACGGCACCGGCGGCGACCGCTGGGCCCACAAGCACTCCGGTCAGGACTTCGCGGTTCCGATCGGCACCAAGGTCGAGGCCGCGCACACCGGCCGGGTCGTCAAGGCCGGCCCGAACGGTGGCGGCGACGGTCCCGCGTACGGCAACGCCATCGTGATCAAGCACGCCAACGGCAAGTACTCGCAGTACGCGCACCTGTCGAAGATCGACGTCAAGATCGGCGACCGCGTGAAGACGGGCGACAAGATCGCCCTGTCCGGGAACACCGGAAACTCCAGCGGCCCGCACCTGCACTTCGAGATCCGGAACTCGCCGAACTACGGTTCCGCGCTCGACCCGGTCTCGTACCTGAAGTCCGTGCACGTCCACGTCTGACGCGCATCCCGTAGCCGCTAAGCGGCGGGCCCCGGGTCATGGGCCTTGGTCACCAGTTCGATGGCGACCTCGAGAGCAGCCTCGCGCTTCTCCTCGGGGTCGCCTTCGGCGTCTCTGAGGGCGAGCATCCCCGCGTGCATCGCGAAGAGTGCGGTGAAGCAGCGAACCTGGTCCGTGAGCGGGGCGTCGGGATCCTTGATCAGGTCGACCAGGGCGATGACCCGGTGCTTCATGGTGTGGCCGATGCTCAGGTCGCGCACCGTCGCCTGGTTCTCCTGTATGAAGACGAAGAGCGGCGCGGCGGCCTTGAGCGCCTCGCTGTAGCGGACCAGGATCTCCTTCTTGGTCTCCAGGGTCCGCGGCTGCTCCTTGCCCCACGCCACGAGTTCCTCGACCGGCCGGTTCAGGTCGTCGAAAATGCTGCTGAGGATGTCTTCCTTGGTCTTGAAGTGGTAGTACAGCGCCGCCTTGGTGACCTGCAGCTGCTCGGCGATCTCGCGGAGCGACGTCTTCTCGTACCCCTGCTCGGCGAAAAGCTCCAGGGCGACGTCCTGAATGCGCTGGCGGGTGTTGCCCCGGCGCGGCTGCGGCGTGCTGCCCATGCGACTCTCCCAAGAACTTACTTGACGCCCGGCTAGTTACGGGTCTACTTTCCTCAGTGTAGCCAACTAGCCGGGCGGCAAGTAAGTGTCGGGTCGGCGGACCGGGCACCAGGGGATCAGGGGAAGACGACATGGCTGAACTGAAGAAGACGGCGGCCGACCCGGCCGAACCGCGTGCACGCAACATCAGGGTGGTGGTTCTCGCCCTGATGATCACGATGTTGCTGGCCATGCTCGACAACCTCATCGTCGGCACCGCGATGCCGACGATCGTCGGCGATCTGGGCGGCATGGAACATCTGTCCTGGGTGGTCACGGCCTACACCCTGGCCACCGCGGCTTCCACCCCCATCTGGGGCAAGCTCGGTGACCTGTACGGACGCAAGGGCATCTTCCTCACGTCCATCGTGATCTTCCTGATCGGTTCGGTGCTGAGCGGAATGGCTCAGGACATGAGCCAGCTGATCGGCTTCCGAGCGGTCCAGGGTCTGGGCGCGGGCGGTCTGATGGTCGGCGTCATGGCCATCCTCGGTGACCTGGTGCCTCCCCGGGAGCGCGGCAAGTACCAGGGCATGATGGCCGGCGTGATGGCGGTCGCCATGATCGGCGGGCCGCTGGTCGGCGGCGCGATCACCGACCACCTGGGCTGGCGCTGGAGCTTCTACATCAACCTCCCGCTGGGCGCGGTCGCACTCGCCATGGTCACCGCGGTGCTGCACCTGCCCCGCAAGGAGCGGTCGAACGCCAAGGTCGACTACCTGGGTGCCGCGCTCCTCACCGTGGGCATCACCGCGATCGTGCTGGTCACCACCTGGGGCGGCACGGAGTACGCCTGGGACTCGGCCGTGATCATGGAGCTCATCGCGCTCGGCGTGGCCTCCCTCGTCGGCTTCGTCTTCGTGGAGACCAAGGCCGCAGAACCGATCATGCCGCTGCACATCTTCCGCAACCGCAACTTCAGCCTCATGTCGGTGGTCGGCTTCATGGCCGGCTTCGTGATGTTCGGAGCGGTGCTCTTCCTCCCGCTGTACCAGCAGTCGGTCCAGGGCGCGTCCGCGACCAGCTCCGGACTGCTGCTCCTGCCGATGCTGCTCTCGATGATGATCGTCTCGCTCGTCGCGGGCCGGGTCACCACGAGCACCGGCAAGTACAAGATCTTCCCGATCATCGGCAGCATCCTGATGGTCGCCGGCCTGTTCCTCCTCGCCACCATGGACACCGGCACCACACCCCTCACCTCCGGCGTCTACATGGCGGTGCTCGGGGCGGGCATGGGCTTCCTGATGCAGATCACGATGCTCGTCGCGCAGAACAGCGTCGAGCTCAAGGACATGGGCGTCGCCTCGTCCGCGACCACCCTCTTCCGCACGCTCGGCAGCTCCTTCGGAGTCGCGATCATGGGCGCTCTGTTCACCGGACGGGTGCAGGACGAGATGGTGGCGCGTGGGGGCGGCGGAGTGACGGAGAAGTCCGCGCAGCTGGACGCCTCGAGCCTGGCGAAGCTGCCCGACGCCGCGCGTGAGGCGTACGAGTACGCCGTTGCCTCGGGGACGCACATCGCGTTCCTGGTGGGCGGCTCGGTCGCGGTGGTGGCCCTGGTGGCGGCGCTGTTCGTCAAGGAGGTCCCGCTGCGCGGCACGGTGAAGCCGGAGGAGCCCTCGGACGGCGACGGAACGGCGCCCGGCCGGCCCGCGGCGGCGATGGAGTCGCAGACGGTCTGAGCGGTCACCGGCGCGGTGGAGCCCGGCGACGACGAGTGGGCCCCGGAGACGAGATGTCTC
>NZ_JBHWZS010000388.1:0-7209 GCF_042728155.1 Streptomyces sp. NPDC060209 | reverse complement strand
GACTCACCCCCCACCCGCCGCTCCGGCCCGTCCGCCTCCTGGCGTCGCGCCGGGACGCAGCGCCCGGCCAAGGCCCGTCCAGTCACGGGCCCGCAGCGGCATGCCCGCCGCGCCGCCCTCCCGCGGGCGCACCGCGAGGATCTGGTTGACGCCGATCTTGTTGTGCTCGAAGGACAGCGCGGAGGCGGCCATGTAGAGCCGCCACACCCTGGCCCGTCCGGGCGAGGTGGCCCGGACGGCCTCCTTCCAGTGCTTCTCCAGGTTGGTCACCCACTGGCGCAGGGTCAGCGCGTAGTGCTCGCGGATCGCCTCCACGTCCCGGGCCTCGAAGCCGGCCTCCTCCAGGGTGGCGACGGTGCGGCCCACCGGGGCCAGTTCGCCGTCGGGAAAGACGTAGGCGTCGATGAACTCGTCGACGTGGTAGGCCGACTCGTCCCTCTCGGGGCGGCGGGCGATCTGGTGGTTGAGCAGCCGGCCGCCCGGCTTGAGGAGCGCGTAGAGGGCGTCGGCGTACTCACGGAAGCGGACCGCGCCGACGTGCTCGGCCATGCCGATCGAGGAGATGGCGTCGTACGGGCCGTCCCTGACGTCCCGGTAGTCCTGGACGCGGATCTCGATCCGGTCGGTGAGGCCCTCCTCGGCGATGCGCTTGCGGGCGAAGGCGGCCTGTTCGGTGGAGAGGGTCACCCCGGTGACCCGTGCACCGTACTCACGGGCGGCGTGGATGGCCATGGAGCCCCAGCCGCAGCCGACGTCGAGCAGCCGGTCGCCCTCCTTGAGCGCGAGCTTGCGGCAGACGAGGTCGAGCTTGTCGCGCTGGGCGTCCTCGAGAGTGGCGCCGTCCTGCCAGTAGGCGCAGGAGTAGACCATGGACGGGCCGAGAACCATCGCGTAGAAGTCGTTGCCCACGTCGTAGTGGTGGCTGATGGCTTCCTTGTCCCGGCGCTTGGTGTGGAGCGCACCGGTGCGGCGGCGGATCTCCTCGGGGGGCGGGGGCGGCGGCGGCCAGGGCCCGGCCAGCTGGGCGAGTCCTCGGCCGAACGCCCGCACCTTCGGGTCGCGGACGGGGTGGACGCTGTCCTTCGCGTCCGCACCGCGCTCCCAGAGCAGCGAGGCCAGGGCGTCCAGTACCGCGTACAGATCACCGTCGACGTCGATCTCTCCGGCCACCCAGGCACGGGCAAGGCCCAGCTCGCCCGGCCTCCAGAGCAGTCGGCGCAGGGCACGGCGGTGGCGCAGGACGAGGGCGGGGGCATCCGGCGGCCCGGATTCGCTGCCGTCCCAGGCCCGGATCCGGACCGGCAGGGGTTCTCCCAGCAACTCTTCGGCGAGAGCGGTCAGCCGCGATGCGGCGTCGGCCATGGTGCACACCTCCGTGGTGGTGTTTCCGAACGTGCCTAAATTCGCATATACGCACCCGAACCGGGCCGCGACACCTCGGGGCCGCAGCGAGGTACACAAGCCTCAACGCCGCCCGGCGCCCACGCCATCCCGCTCCAGGGCAACGGAACGCAAAATACCTGCACTTACCATCTAGTTGAGGCGCCCCTGGCGCCCCGGGGAACGCCGAAGGGGCCGTCCGCACCACGGATGGCGGACGACCCCTTCGGTGACGTACAGGCGCTAGGAGGCCTTGGCCTTTTCGCCGGCCTTGCTCTTGTCGTCGTCGGCCTTGGCCGCGACGGGCGCGGGGCTCGGCTTGGCGGCCTCGTAGAACTCCTCGCGCGGAGTCTCCATGGCGCCGAGCGAGACGACCTCGCGCTTCAGGAACATCGCCAGCGTCCAGTCCGCGAAGATCCGGATCTTACGGTTCCAGGTCGGCATGGCCATGCCGTGGTAGCCACGGTGCATGTACCAGGCGAGACGGCCCTTGACCTTGATCTTCACCTTGCCCACGACGATCATCGCGACGCCCTTGTGCAGACCGAGACCGGCGACCGCACCCTTGTTGGCGTGGCTGTACTCCTTCTGCGGGAAGCCCCGCATGCCGGAGATGACGTTGTCACCGAGGACCTTGGCCTGACGCAGCGCGTGCTGGGCGTTCGGCGGGCACCAGGCGTTCGGGTTGCCCGCGCGGCGGCCGACCATGTCCGGGACCTGGGCGTTGTCGCCCGCGGCCCAGATGTAGTCGGTGCCCTGCACCTGGAGCTTCTCGGAGGTGTCCACGTGGCCACGCGGGCCGAGCGGCAGACCGAAGCGCGCCAGCGCCGGGTTCGGCTTCACGCCGGCCGTCCACACGATCGTGCTGGAGTCGACCTCGAGGCCGTTCTTCAGGACCACGTGGCCGTCGACGCAGGAGTCCATGGAGGTCGAGAGGTAGACCTCGACACCGCGGCTCTCCAGGTGCTCCTTGCCGTACGCGCCCAGCTTCGGGCCGACCTCGGGAAGGATCTTGTCGGCGGCGTCGACGAGGATGAAGCGCATGTCCTCGCGCTTCACGCTCGTGTAGTACTTCGCCGCGTCGCGGGCCATGTCCTCGACCTCGCCGATGGTCTCCGCGCCGGCGAAGCCGCCGCCCACGAAGACGAAGGTCAGCGCCTTGCGGCGGACGTCCTCATCGGTCGTCGAGTCAGCCTTGTCCAGCTGCTCGAGGACGTGGTTGCGCAGTCCGATGGACTCCTCGATGCCCTTCATGCCGATGCCCTGCTCGGCGAGGCCGGGGATCGGGAAGGTGCGGGAGACCGCGCCCATCGCGATGACCAGGTAGTCGAAGGGCAGCTCATAGGCCTCGCCGACGAGCGGCGCGACCGTGGCGACCTTGCGGTCCTGATCGATGGTCGTGACACGGCCGGTGAGAACCTCGGCCTTGGGCAGCACGCGTCGCAGCGGGACGACGACATGCCGAGGCGAGATGCTGCCGGCAGCAGCTTCGGGGAGGAAGGGCTGGTACGTCATGTACGAGCGCGGATCGACGACCGTGACGGTCGCCTCTCCATACCGCATCTTCTTCAGAATGCGACGAGCTGCGTACAGGCCTACGTACCCACCGCCTACAACGAGGATCCTGGGACGCTCCGTGGTGCTCATGCCATCGAGTATCCACCCCCCTCGGGGGGCATGCTCGTGAGCCCCTTCACAAGGTATGCGCCACCCTCTGCTACACTTCGCCGCCCACGTGACCCAGGTCATGGTGCGGGTGGGGAACCACGGGGTTCCGGCGAACGTTGTTCACCGCTTGTGAGCTGGCCCTTGAGCCCTCCCCCGGAACGAACCGCCTGCCCGGGACACCCCCCGGCCACACCCTCGAAACGTCCCCGCATCGCCCGCGCGAGGACCCGCGAGCGGCCCGCGCGGCCCCCCAGGAGCAGAACTTCGCCCAGTAGGGCCGAATTCCTTGTGAAGAAGTTCACGAACTTGGTCGCGGCACCTCGCGAAAGACCTCCCCGGACAGGTCCGGAGAGGTCTCCACAAGCTCAAAAGGGCAGGCCGGGATGCGTATGAGCAGCATCTCACCGCGCCGGCGCCCGCGCTGTGATCAGCCGGCCGACCAGGCGATCCCGTCGAGAATGTCGTGCTCGCTCACCACGACCTCCCGGGCCCCGGTCCGCTCCATCACGGCGAGCAGGACGAGGGCGCCCGAGGCGATCACATCGACCCGGCCCGGGTGCATCGCCGGGATCGCCGCACGCTCCTCGTGCGTCGAGGCGACCAGCCGCTCCGTGATCTCCCGGACCCGCTCGACGGAGACCCGGGAGTGGTGGATCGCCTCGGAGTCGTACTCCTCCAGCCCGAGCGCCATCGCGGCGACGGTGGTGACCGTCCCGGCCAGGCCGACGAGCGTCGCCGCCGAGGAGATCGGCACGGTCTCCTCGGCCAGGTCCAGGGCGGCGCCGATGTCCGCGCGGATCGCGGCGATCCGGTCGGGCGTCGGCGGGTCCACGACGGCCCCGTCCACGACGAGGTGACGCTCGGTCATGCGCACGCAGCCGATGTCCACGGACCGGGCGGCACGGACACGGTCGTCACCGACGACGAACTCGGTGGAGCCGCCGCCGATGTCCACGACGAGATACGGCTTCTCCAGGTGGTCGCTGCCCACCAGCTCCTTGGTCGCCCCGTCGAAGGAGAGCTGCGCCTCCTGGTCGCCGGTCACGACCTCGGGCTCGACGCCCAGGATGTCCAGGACGCCCCGGACGAACGTGTCGCTGTTCTCCGCGTCGCGGGAGGCGGACGTGGCTACGAACCGGATCCGCTCGGCGCCGAGCTCCTTGATCGCGGCCGCGTAGTCGCGGCACGCGTCGAAGGTGCGCTCGAGCGCCTCGGGGGCCAGCCGGCCGGTCCGGTCGACGCCCTGGCCGAGGCGGACGATCCGCATCCGCCGGTCGAGCTCGGTGAAGTCCCCGGTGGCGGGGTCCACGTCCGCCACGAGCAGGCGGATGGAGTTGGTACCGCAGTCGATGGCGGCAACGCGGGTCATGGGGCTCCTGTGGTTGTACGGGTACCGCGCGGGGTCAGGACGCGTCGGGTCCGGCGTCGGAACCGCACGGCGTGACGCACGGGCCCTTCGCCCACCACTCCGGCAGCATCGCGATCGCCTCGTCGCCCAGCGGGTTCACTCCGGGACCCGCCGCCAGCGAGTGGCCGACCAGGACGTGCAGGCACTTCACGCGGTCCGGCATGCCGCCGGCGCTCGGGAAGCCCTCCAGCACCTCGATGGCGTCGCGCCGCGCGAGGTAGTCCTCGTGCGCGGCACGGTAGGCGGCGGCCAGCTCCGGGTCCGTCGCGAGCCGCTCGGTCATCTCCTTCATGACCCCGTTGGCCTCCAGCGTGCCGATCGCCGACGCGGCACGCGGGCAGGTCAGGTAGTACGTCGTCGGGAACGGCGTGCCGTCCTCCAGACGGGGCTGCGTCTCGACCACGTCCGGGTTGCCGCACGGGCAGCGGTGCGCGATGGCGCGGAGCCCGCGCGGCGGCCGGCCGAGCTGGAGCTCGAACGCGGCGATGTCCGCAGCGTTGGGCGTGGTGGATTCGGTCTGCGGAGGGGGCGTGTCCATGCCTGCCTTGAATGTCATCGGTCGGACTGTATGAATCGGTGCCGGAACGGGGCACGGTATGTGCGCCCGGGCCCGGACCGGTGCGGGGAGGGGGTCATTCGCGGTCGGCGCTGTCGACGCCGTCCCAGAGGTTCGAGTGCCAGGGCCGCCCCGTCGCCCCCGGCTCGCCCCGGCGCACCTCGGCCGCGTCCGGGTCGACCACCGTATAACCGGTCTCGCCGGGCACCACGTAGTGGAGGTGCTGGCGCGCGAGACGGCGGATGTACGCGTCGTCCTTGAGCCGCGCCTTCTCGTCGCGCAGCTCCTCGGTCCGCTGGTGCGCCTCCTGCGAGAGCCTCTCCTGTTCCGCGATCTGGTCGCGTTGGGAGATGTACTGCCTCATGGGATACGCGAGGGCGACCACCAGGGAACAGACGATCAGCGCGAGGAACGCGGCCCGGCCGGTGAGCCGGGAACGCCGGGCCTGGCGCCGGCTCTGGGACCGGTAGACGCGGGCCGCCGTCTGCTCCCCGAGCAGTCGCAGCCTGGTCGCGGTGGAGAACCGGTCGCGGTCCTTCCCGGCCATGTCTCACGCCTCCCCGTTACGCACGTCCGTCCCCGCACACGGTACGGGACCGGATGCGGGGACGGACGGAGGCTGGTGCTCCGGACTCGGGCTGTCAGCCCTCGAAGCGGAACCGCGGGAACGCCGAACGACCGGCGTAGACCGCGGCGTCGTCGAGGATCTCCTCGATGCGCAGCAGCTGGTTGTACTTGGCGACGCGGTCCGAGCGGGCCGGGGCACCGGTCTTGATCTGGCCACAGTTCACGGCGACGGCGAGGTCGGCGATGGTGACGTCCTCGGTCTCACCGGAGCGGTGGGACATCATGCACTTGAAGCCGTTGCGCTGGGCCAGCTCGACGGCGTCGAGGGTCTCGGTCAGCGAACCGATCTGGTTGACCTTGACGAGCAGGGCGTTGGCCGAGCCCTCCTCGATACCGCGGGCGAGGCGCTCGGGGTTGGTGACGAACAGGTCGTCACCGACGATCTGCACCTTGGAGCCGAGCTTGTCGGTGATGACCTTCCAGCCCGCCCAGTCGTCCTCGTACAGCGGGTCCTCGATGGAGACCAGCGGGTACGCGGAGACGAGCTCCTCGTAGTACTCGGTCATCTCGGCGGCCGAGCGGGACTTGCCCTCGAACTCGTAGACGCCGTCCTTGTAGAACTCGGACGCGGCGACGTCGAGCGCGAGCGCGATGTCGCGGCCCGGGACGTAACCGGCCTCCTTGACGGCCTCGAGGATGAGGTCGAGGGCGGCACGGTTGGACTCGAGGTTGGGGGCGAAGCCGCCCTCGTCACCGAGACCGGTGGACAGGCCCTTGGTCTTCAGGACCTTCTTCAGCGTGTGGTAGATCTCCGCGCCCCAGCGAAGGGCCTCGGAGAAGGACTCGGCGCCGATCGGCGCGATCATGAACTCCTGGATGTCCACGTTGGAGTCGGCGTGCGAGCCGCCGTTCAGGATGTTCATCATCGGAACGGGCAGCAGGTGCGCGTTCGGGCCGCCGAGGTAGCGGAACAGCGGGAGGTCGGACGCCTCGGACGCGGCGTGCGCCACGGCCAGCGAGACACCGAGGATGGCGTTGGCGCCGAGGGAGCCCTTGTTCTCGGTCGCGTCCAGGTCGAACATCGCCTGGTCGATGAGGCGCTGCTCGGTGGCGTCGTAGCCGACGAGCTCCGGGCCGATCTGCTCGATCACGGCGAGGACGGCCTTCTCGACGCCCTTGCCCTGGTAGCGGTTGGGGTCACCGTCGCGAAGCTCAATGGCCTCGAACGCACCGGTGGAGGCTCCGGACGGAACAGCAGCACGTCCCGTGCTGCCGTCGTCGAGGCCAACCTCGACCTCGACCGTGGGGTTGCCCCGGGAGTCGAGGATTTCCCTGGCTACGACGACGTCGATGGACGGCACGAGGCATCTCCTTCTGGGATCTGACACTGGTTCTGCAGGGTCACTGTGGCCTTGCGCCACGAGCCTAACCGGCTCGGCCCGCTCCGTCGGCCGTCCGCCCGTCCCCTGGGACGAAAAAGGACCCAAGGACCTGCATTACGGGCAAAGCTCCAGAATTCTACTGACTAGTAACCACAAGAATTGAACGCTCGCCCTTACGGCGAGCCCGTGACCGCACCCCGGCCGCGGGGTCCGGACACGGCCCGGCCCGGCGCGCGGGGGGTCTGCGC
>NZ_JBHWZS010000387.1:0-7210 GCF_042728155.1 Streptomyces sp. NPDC060209 | reverse complement strand
ACCTGAGTGCCGGACCCGGGGCGATCTCTGTGCGCCGGGGCCACGGGCTACGGCACGACGCACTCGAACGCGTGCAGGTACGCGTTGACGGGGTGGATCTCGCCCACCTGCAGGCCCGCGTCGGACATCCGCCCGACCAGGCTCTCCCGGGTGTGCTTGGCACCCCCGACGTTGAGCAGGAGCAGCAGGTCCATGGCGGTGGTGAACCTCATCGACGGGGTGTCGTCGACGAGGTTCTCGATGATCACCACACGGGCGCCGGGGCGGGCCGCTTCGACCACGTTGTGCAGGGTCCTGCGGGTGCTCTCGTCGTCCCATTCGAGGATGTTCTTGATGATGTACAGATCCACGTCGACCGGGATGTCCTCACGGCAGTCGCCGGGCACGATCCGTACACGGTCCGCCAGCCGGCCGCCGTCCCGCAGCCTGGCGTCCGCACGTGCCACGACGCCCGGCAGGTCCAGGAGGGTTCCGTGGACGGAGGGGTGCTTCTCCAGCAGGCTCGCGAGAACATGCCCCTGACCGCCACCGATATCGGCGACCGAGGACACCCCGGTGAGGTCCAGAAGGTCGGCGACGTCCTGCGCGGACTGCACGCTGGACGTGGTCATCGCCCGGTTGAACACCTGGGCGGACTCGCCCGCGTCCTGGTGCAGATATTCGAAGAAGCCCTTGCCGAACGTCTCCGGGAAGACGCTCGAGCCGGAGCGCACCGCGTCGTCGAGCCGCGGCCAGACCTCCCAGGTCCAGGGCTCCGTGCACCACAGGGAGATGTACCGCAGGCTGTTCGGGTCGTCCTCGCGCAGCAGCCGGGACATCTCCGAGTGGACGAACTTCCCGTCCGCCGTCTCGCTGAAGATCCCGTAGCAGCAGAGCGCGCGCAGCAGCCGCTGCAGAGGCACGGGCTCGGCGTCCACGACCAGCGCGAGCTCCGCGGCCGATGCCGGCGTCTCGCCCAGCGCGTCGGCCACACCCAGCCTGGCAGCCGCGCGTACGGCCGCGGCGCAGGCCGCTCCGAACGCGAGCTCCCGGAGCCGCATGGAAGGCGGCGGGGTCTGGGTGGCGGAGACCTTGGGCACGGTGAGAGGGGTTGTGACGGGGGTGGTGTCGGGGGTGGGACTCACGGTGGTCATACCGTCTCGTTTCTCCTTGTGCGGCGGTGAGCCGTCATCCGGCACACATCCCGGCCGGGACGGATGTCCCGCAGGTGTTGCTGACGAAGGTGTTGCCGGTGCCCGAGGTGTCGCCGTTGGCGAGGTCGGCCGGCTTGTTGCCCTGTACGAGGTTGCTGCTGATGGTGTTGTCGGTGTTGAGCGCGCCGACGAAGCTCTTGAACAGCAGAATGCCGCCGGAGAGCGGGGTCGAGCCGACGTTGTCCCGGATGACGTTGTCACGCACCTCCGTGGCCTCGCTGCCGGTGAGGACGATGCCGGATCCCTGGATCGCGGACAGGCGCGGGGTCGCCGGACAGAACTTGTTGTTCTTGAGGATCCGGTTGCCACTGATCGTCATCGCCCCTGCCGCGGGCTTGGACTCGTCACCCACGACGAAGACCCCGCTGCAGTTGCCCGTCAGGGTGTTGCCGTCGATGACGAGGTTCCGCACCCGGCGGGCGGTGACGCCGATGCGGTTCCCGCTCACCGAGTTGTCCAGGACGAGCGTCCCCCCGGTGTCGGTCGCTCCGCCCTCCTCGCTGACCGAGTTGGCGATGAAGATCCCCGCGTCTCCGTTTCCGGTGGCGGTGTTGCGCCGGAAGTCGGCGCGCGTCGACCGCTCCTGGGCGATGCCCCAGGTGCCGTTGCTCCGGGTGGTGACCTTGCGGATGCTGAGTCCGTCGGTCCAGGACGCCCAGATGCCGCTCTTGTCGAAGCCGGAGACGGTCAGCGAGCGGATGCTGACATCGTCGACGGTGTTGCCCTTGGTCCCTACGACGCAGATGCCGTTCCCGCCGGTGGCACAGGCGTTGGCGGCCTTTGCACCGTCGGCGGCCGCCGGGGCGATGACCGTCCGGCCACGGGTGCCGCGCAGGGTCAGGCCGGGCTTGGTGATCAGGACGCTCTCGCGGTACGTGCCGGGCAGGATGACGATGGTGTCACCGGGGTGTGCGGCGTCGACCGCGCTCTGGATGGATTCGCCCGGGCGCACCACATGATCACCAGGTCCTGCCGCGGCGGAGGGAACGGCCGCGAGACCCAGTGCCGTGGCCGTGGAGAGGGTGATACCCGCCAGGCATTTCATGTGTCTTTTCCTCATGAGCCGAAGCTATGGGCGATCAACCGCCGGTGCCACGCAAGGTGAGCGTATGGATACATGGCGTGCCTGAATGGCTTACTCGCGCCGACGCCCCAACGCCCCCGCCCCCCGGAGCCGGCGACGTGCCCCGGGCCGTCGGGAGCGGCCGGTCTTCGCCCGGGCAGCCGGGGCGCGGGCGCGTCCGCGTGGCCGTAGCGTGGCCCCATGACGGGCGAGCGCGATCTTCGAACACTGCTGCACGGCATGCGACCGGAGCTGAGGCCCGGCCGCTACGTCTACACGACCCTGCCCGACGGCGAGGTGCCGGCCGGCGTCACCCCGGTGGTCACCGTCTCCGAGCGGGAAGGGCTGACGCTCGTGGTCCCGGAGGCTCAAGCCGTGGCGTCAGGACTGGCGTACCGCTTCGTCGCCGGGTGGATCACGCTCCGTGTGCACTCCGCGCTGGACGCCGTCGGACTGACCGCGGCTGTCTCACTGGCCCTCACGGACGCGGAGATCAGCTGCAACGTGGTCGCCGGATACCATCACGACCACCTGTTCGTGCCGTACACGCGTGCGACCGAGGCGGTCCGGGTGCTCGAGGCGCTGGCCGCGGAGTCCGGGTAGGAGTGCCCGGCTCCGCGACGTGAGCCGGGACACGTAACATGGCCCCATGTCCTTCCTCCGCCGCCGTAGCGCCGCCACACCCGCGGGCCCGGACTTCGACGTCCTGGCCATGGACCCGGGGGACTGGCCCGGCAACCTCGGCGCCGGTCTGCTCCCCGCTCCCGACGGGAGCTGTCAGGGCGTGTTCCTGCGCTACGACCTGTTCGGCGGCCGCGGCCCCGCGATGATCATCGGCAATCTGCCGGAGGGCTCACCGGCTCGCGAGACCGAGGAGGGCCAGGTCCCCTTCGAGGTCGCCCAGCTGCTCCTCGCGCTCGAGAACGACGAGCCGGTCGAAGTGACCGGCACCGAGGACGTGCCCGTCATGCAGGGCGACAGTCTGCTGATCGTGCGCCGGATCAAGCTCTCCGAGAGCCGGATCTCATGCGTCCAGTTCGACCGGAGCGACGGTGTGCTCGTCACCATCGCCAGCTGGGACCGGCCGATCACCGACGATCTGTACGCCCTGCTCAAACCCCTGCCCGCTGAACTGTTCCAGCAGGGCTGAAACGTCCCTGCTCCGTCAGCAGCCGAGTGATCCGGGCGGCCGACGTCCCGAACCCCGTGGGGCCGCCGAGGTGCCACGGGGCGCCGGTTCCCCGCCGCAGGTCCTCCTCGCGGTAGCGCCGGCAGTCCCGGTGCCAGATCAGGATCCCGGCCATCCAGTGCCGGAGCTCGAGCACATAGCCCGCCAGTGTCTCCCGGGCATTCGCGTCAAGGTCGAAGTCGTCGTACAGCAACGGCAGTTCGTGCTCGGCGACGTGCTGGAACTGCTGCATCCGCCCCTGCATCAGGTCGTGCACGATCGCCACTCCCGTCGGGTAGTCCACCCCGAAGAAGTTCTGCACGACCAGGACCCCGTTGTGCACCTCGCCCTCGTACTCGATCTCCTTCTGGTAGGAGAAGAGGTCGTTCAGCAGGCACGCGTAGTCCGCCGCCGCGTTCTCCAGGGACCGCAGCGGACCACTGCGGTAGACCTCGTCCGGCACCCTCCTGCCGTGTCCCAGCCGGCACAAGCTCATCGTCAGGTCCGAACCGAAGGTGGCGCGGCGCATCTCCATGTAGTCGACCGGGTCGGGAATCCGGTTCTGCGCCTGGTTCGCAAGCTCCCACAGCCAGCTCGCCGTCATCGATTCCACAGCCTCGCGGAAGGAACGGCGCGCGCTCTCGTCCATCGGCCCCGCCGTCCGCCGCCAGAGGTCGGCCAGCCCCCGCTCCAGCGCGTCGACCGGTTCCGGCACGGACGATCCGTCGAGCGGCATGAACAGCGACAGCCGCTCATTGGCCAGCCGTGCCCCTGCCAGATCACGGGTCCGGCCGTGCACCACCGGGAACCAGTCGTCGCCGTACGTCCCCCAGGTCAGCCAGCCCGACGACAGGTCCAGCTCGTCCGGTGTCGCATCGGGGTGCATACCCGCCGCGCACAGCGGCAGGTCCGTCGCGATCAGCCGATCCTCGTCCCAGATGTGCGACCCCGGCACGCCGGGCTGCGCCTCCAACAGCCCCATCCGCCGTGACCACTCCACGATCCGCACCCGCGCCCCGTCCAGATGCGGGCTCAGCGTGGTGGTGAAGGGCATCTCGAAGTCGGGCAGCAGTGACGGGCCGACGTGCTGGTACGGGACGTGCGTGTGGCTGCGCAGCCGGGCAGCCTCGGAGCGGGGGGTGAAGCGGATGGACGCGGCGGCCATCCCGAAACCGGACAGCCTCTCGGAGGCCGCCGCGGCCCCGTCGTTCATGTAGCGGCTGGAGCGCATGTGCCACTCGTGCCCCCCGGACTGCCAGTCCTGAAGACCCTTGACGTACGCGAGGACGGCGACCGTCTCGTCAGGGGTGAGCCCCTTCTCCGCGCAGAGCGGCGGCAGTTCGGTGAGAGCCGTGTTCTCGAACTGCTGGAGGCGCGAGGTCAGCAGATCATTGACCGCCTCGGCCGCCTCCTGGGTCGAGCAGTTCAGGAACCTCTCCAGGACCAGCACGCCGTTGCTGTTCTCGCCCTCGTCCTCGACCTCGCGCTGGTACGAGAAGAGATCGTTGCGCAGATGCACCCCGTCGGAGAACGCGTCCCGCAGAACCCTCAGCGGACGGGCTTCCGCCAGCGATGCGGGTACCTCAGCGTTCGCCGCGTACTCCACGAGGCCCGCCGACCACGGCGCGCCGCCCACCTTGCGCCGCATCTCGATGTACTCGACCGGATTCGCGATCCTCCCCTCGTTGATGTTCGAGAGCTCCCACAGGGACTCGTTGAGGAGGTTCTCCGTCGACTCCGCGAACCGGGCCCGCCAGGCGTCCGACATGCCGGGAACCGTCCTCGCCCAGAGGTCGGCCAGCCCCGCTTCCACCGGATTGGCCGGCTCCGGCGTCGCCGCGCCCCGCTCCATCGGCATGAAGGCGGGCAGCCGGTCCAGATACCGCTTCCCGCCCTCACGGTCCGGAGTGCGTTTGAACAGTTCCAGGAAATGGTCGTCGAAGAAGAAGACCCACACATACCAGTCGGTGACCAGGGACAAGGCCTCGGACGAGCAGTCGGGGTGGGTGTACGCGCAGAGCAGCGCGTAGTCGTGGGATTCGAGGTCCTTCTCCTCCCAGATTCCGGACCCCTCCAGCATCCCCATCCCGCGCGCCCACTCCCGGGTGTGGCTCCGGGCCGCATCCAGATGAGGGTTGAGACGCGCCGGGTACGGCACGTAGAAGTCCGGTAGTGAGAAGGGCTGTGCCATGTGCGTCCGGCCTTTCCGAGAACTCCGTGCGGTCCACGTGGACCGGTCCTGTCGGCGCCAGCACTACCCGTGGGCCATCCGGGGCACGCACAGCGCGAAATAGTCACACAAGCTCAGGTCCGACGGCACACTGCACTCTTGACTCGCCAACACCTCCCGCCACAGAGTGTGCGCCGACCGATGAATGCGGGGAGCGCCGACGATGAACGCTCTGCCGCCCCCGGCCCAAGAAGGGTTGTCATGACGTCGAAGCAGAGGATCAGACTCGCGCTGGCACTGACCACGGCAGGGGCGCTGAGCGTGGCGCTCCTCTCCCCGGCGGCGGCCGGTGCGGACACCGTACGACCGGAATGCCCGCGTGCCCTGGACTGCGACTGGGTCCCCGCGGCCTACCAGCAGACCGGAGACCCGGAGGACAAGGACACCTACGGCAACTACGACACGGCGAACCGGCCCGAAAGCAATGCGATCAAGTTCATCGTCCTGCACGACACCGAGGTCGACTACGACACGACCCTGAAGATCTTCCAGAACCCGGCCAACCAGACCTCCGCCCACTACGTGGTGCGTTCGTCCGACGGCCACGTCACGCAGATGGTGAAGAACAAGGACGTCGCCTGGCAGGCGGGCAACTGGTATCTCAACACCCACTCCATCGGCATCGAGCAGGAGGGCGTCGCAGCCGAGGGCGCCAAGTGGTACACCCCCGAGATGTACCGGTCGACCGCACGACTGGTGCGGCACCTGGCGGCGAAGTACGACATCCCGCTCGACCGGCAGCACATCATCGGCCATGACGGCGTACCGCCCACCAGTGCGGCGGGCACGAAAAACATGCACTGGGACCCGGGCCCCTACTGGGACTGGAACCGCTTCATGGCACTGCTCGGCAGGCCCACCGTGCCGAGCGCCCCCAGAAGCAGCGAACTGGTCACCGTCAGCGCGGACTTCACCAAGAACCAGCAGGAGTTCCGCGACTGCGAGAAGAGCGTCGACCTGCCCCGGCAGGGCAGCAGCGCGGTCCCGCTGCACACGGAGCCGTCCGCGGACTCGCCGCTCTTCTCCGACCCCGGGCTGCACCCGGACGGCTCGCCGGGGACGAACTGCGCCGCGGACTGGGGCAGCAAGATCAGTGCCACCCAGCAGGCCGTCGTCGCCGACAGGGCACCCGGCTGGACAGCGATCTGGTGGTACGGGGAGAAGGCGTGGTTCCGCACCCCCGCAGGGACCCGGGTCGTCAGCCCCACATCCGGCCGTGTCGTGCGGCCGAAGGCAGGCAAGGCGGAAGTGCCGGTGTACGGCGTTGCCTATCCGGAGAAGGCCGAGTACCCGGCGGACTTCGTCAAGCCGACCGTGGGCAGCCCGCTCGTCTACACCATCAAGGCGGGACAGGCTTTCCCCGGTGGAGGCGAAGCACCCACCGGCTACTTCTACGCACCGACGATCGACGCCTCGAAGCCGTACGACCACACCTACTTCCGCGGAAGCCAGAAGTACGTGACGGTCCAGATCGGCCACCGGATCGGCTTCGTGAAGGCGTCCGATGTCGACGTGGTGCGAGCCGGATCATGAGCGGCAGTTGAAGCCGCGAATGG
>NZ_JBHWZS010000386.1:0-7239 GCF_042728155.1 Streptomyces sp. NPDC060209 | reverse complement strand
GTGGTCGCCGTGGTGGACTGCGACGTCGGCGGGGTCGTGCGCCCGGATCTGGCCCTCGTCGAGGCGATAGCGCGGCTGGGGCTCGTCGCGCGCCGGGCCGGGGGCGTCGAGCTGCGACTGCGTAACGTCCCGCCCGAACTCGGGGCGCTGCTCGATCTGGTGGGGATCGCCGATGTGGTGGAAAACGTCCGGTCCGCCCCGGATTGACCGGCCCTCAGCGGGCCACCGCGTGGTCGCGGACCTCGGCGTAGCTGCAGAGGACCTGCACCGAATACCCGTCCGCGTATCCGTCCGGCACCTCCTTCAGCAACTCCGCGGCGCTCGCCGAGGGGGCCGGTGTCGGCCTCGTGGTCGGGCACGAGCCCTCCGGCTGAGGCCCGGGCTCAGGATTGTCATCCGAAACCCGGGCGGCGGGGGCGGGGCCCGGGCCCGTCGTGGCGGAGGGCTCGCCCAGCCACAGCGTCGCCGCCCAGCCACCCACCGCCAGACACACCCAGCCCATCACCACGGGCCGTCCGATTCTCATGAGGCGTCGGCATCCAGGTGGTCCGGAAGCCCGAACAGCGGGAACCAGCGCGGGGTGTCCAGGAAGCAGTGCATCCCGGTGATCGCACCGTCCGAGATGTCGATGACCTGCACCGCCCAAGGGACGAAACCCGGTCCGTCCGGATTCGGCTTGTAGTGCGCGAAGGCCGGGGTTCCGTTGGCCTCGGTCGCCACCAGCCGGGAACCCGCACAGCCTGCGCCGATGCTGAGCATGAAGCCGGTGATGTCGTCGTGTCCCCGCAGCCAGAGATCGAACGGCGGCATGGTCATCACGGCGTCCTCATGGAGCAGCGCCGTCAGCGCCGCCATGTCGTACCCCTCGAACGCCGCCACATAGCGGTCCAGCAGCTTGCGCTGCTCGTCGTCCAGCGGGTTCGCGGTGTCCGGCGCCGTGCTGTCGGTGTCCGACAGCGTCGCCCGGGCCCGCTGGAGGGCGCTGTTGACCGAGGCGACCGTGGTGTCGAGCAGCTCGGCGACCTCGCTCGCCTTCCACGCCAGGACCTCGCGCAGGATCAGCACCGCCCGCTGCTTCGGCGGCAGATGCTGGAGAGCGGCCACGAACGCGAGGCGCACCGACTCACGGGCCACGGCGGCCTCCGCCGGGTCGGCCACCGAGGGCAGGATGCGGCCGTCCGGCATCGGCTCCAGCCAGGTGTTCTCCGGGAGAGGGTTCAGCGCGGCCTGGGCCAGCGGTGTCGGACCGGTCAGATCCACCGGCCTTGCCCTCTTGTTGCCCGCGTTCAGCATGTCCAGGCAGACGTTCGTGGCGATGCGGTAGAGCCAGGAGCGCAGCGAGGAACGGCCCTCGAACTTGTCGAAGTTGCGCCAGGCGCGCACCAGCGTGTCCTGGACCGCGTCCTCCGCCTCGAAGGCCGAGCCGAGCATCCGGTAGCAGTAGCCGGTCAGCTCGACCCGGTGTCCCTCCAGACGGCTGTCGACGTCCGCCGCCGCTGTCAGATCACTCATCGCTCCACCCCTGTTGCGCTGTGACACCGCTCACTCAGCACTGTGGAAGCTACCGCAGGGCACTGACAACCGGGGCGGGAAGCGTGGAAACCGCTGCTCAGGTGCCGGGCTTGCGCCCGTAGACGTAGACGTCGTCGCCGTTCTTCAACAGGTTCCAGTACGACTTCGCGTCCGCGGGGCGCATGTTGACGCAGCCCGCCGACCCCGGGTTGTTGTACATGGACTTGGTGACCGAGTGGAACGCCTGCCCGCCGTCGAAGAACTGGGCGTACGGCATGCGGACGTCGTAGAGCGTCGACCAGTGGTTGATGTTGCGCCAGTAGATCTTCTTGGCGCCGGTCCGCGTCTCGGCGCCGTTGCGGCCCGTGCGCACCGGCACCGGGCCGAACTTCAGCTTGGACCCGTCCTGGATCCAGCTCAGCTGCCTGGTCAGGTCCACGCAGGCGATGCGCCCCTTGTTCGTGGGGCACTTCTTCGCCTTGTTCGGGTTCTTGCCCGCCGCGTTCTGGGCGGTGATCGTCTTCATCGTGCGCCAGGTGACGGGCCCCGCGTAACCGATGGCGGGCGTGATGCCCTTCGCGACCTGGAACGAGCGGATCGCCTTGCAGTCCGCCGTCGACTGACGGCCGTCGGCGGTCCGCTTCAGGTACTTCTCGACCTGCTTCTGGTACGGCCCCTTCGCCGCCGTGCAGGACGCCGCCTGGGCGGCCGTCCCGGTGCCCAGGACCAGGGCCGGCGCGGCCACCAGTCCGGCGACGGACAGGACGGCACCGCGCCGCACCCGTACGCCGGATATCCTCCCCATGATTCTCATGTACGCCTGTTCCCCTTCGCGTTCGCCCAGCGGTATGTCTCCGCTTGTTGGACGTGCGTCGGGGAGCCGCGGTTGTGCCGGGAAGGTCTCAGTTGTGCACCGGTGCCGGGGACGCGGCGCGGAGCCGCTCGGTCCGGGCCGCCCGGGTCCCGAACAGGGTGATCGACAGGACACCGAGGACCGCGAGGACACCCAGCGCGACCGTGCCGGCCCAGCCGCCGGTGTGGAAGGCGACGGCACCGAGAGTGCCGCCCGCGCTCGACCCCAGGTAGTACGCGGACTGGTAGAGCGCCGACGCCTGGGCGCGGCCGGACGTCGCCGTCCGGCTCACCGAGGACGATGCGACCGCGTGCCCGGCGAAGAAGCCTGCCGTGATCAGGACGAGGCCGGCCAGGACGGTGGCCAGCTGGTCGGCCAGCGAGAGCAGCAGACCCGCAGCCGTCGTGGAGACGGCGAGGTAGAGCGCGCCCCGGCGGCCCAGCCGGGCGACCAGCCGGCCGGCGGCGGCGGAGGAGACCGTGCCGACGAGATAGACCAGGAAGATCGAGCCGACGATGCCCTGCGGGAGGCCGAAGGGCTCCTCGACGAGCCGGTAGCCGATCACGGTGTAGACCGCGCCGAACACCGTCATGAACAGCGCGCCGATGGCGTACAGCCGGCGCAGCAGCGGATTGGAGAGGTGACCGGTGACGGTCTTCGCCAGTGCCTTCGGGTTGAGCGAGGCGGGGCTGAAGTGCCGGGCCTTGGGGATCATGAAGTGGAAGACCACCGCGCAGGCCACGGCGAGCAGCCCGATGGCGCCGAGTGCCACCCTCCAGCCCCACAGCTGGGCGACCCAGCCGGCGAGGATGCGACCGCTCATACCGCCGATGCTGTTGCCCGCCACGAACAGTCCGATCGCGGCCACCAGTGCCTTGGGCCGCACCTCCTCGGCCAGGTAGGCCATCGCGGAGGCGGGCAGTCCGGCCAGCGCCGCGCCCTGGATCGCGCGCAGCGCGATCAGCCAGCCGAGCGACGGGGCGAAGGGGACGAGCAGCCCGATCACCACGGCGACCGCCAGGGAGGCCGTCATCATCTGGCGCCGCCCGAAGCGCTCGGAGAGGGCGCTCAACGGCAGGACACAGAGGGCCAGCGCACCCGTCGCCGCGGAGACCGTCCAGCTCGCCTGGCCGGCCGTCGCGCCGAAGGACGCGGACACGGCGGGCAGCAGGGCCTGCGTGGAGTACAGAAGGGCGAAGGTCGCGATCCCCGCAGCGAAGAGCGCGAAGCTCATCCGGCGGTAGCCGGGGCCGCCGGGCGTGAGGCGGTCCGGGACGGTCGGGGAGACGGCGGCGGGGGATGACGGAACGGCGGCGTCCAGCACGATGGTGGACGCCCCGGTACTGGCAGGAGGCATACAGCGAACGTAGACCGCGCAGTTTCATGCGTCCAATGCATGAAACCCTCATAATCGTTCCCATGGTGCATCAATACAGCTCACAGCCACGGCTGTCACCGAGCAGTTACGAAGAAGACATCCGAGCCGTACTCGCGCCACGCCTCGCGTACTTCGAGGCGGTGGCCCGCCACGAGCACGTCACCCGGGCCGCGCACGAGCTCGGTGTCCCGCAGTCGACGCTGTCCAGGGCCATGGTGAGGCTGGAACAGGACCTGGGCGTCGCGCTGTTCGCCCGCCGGGGCCGCACCGTCTCGCTCACCCCCGCGGGGCGCACGTTCCTCGGCTCCGCCGAACGCGCGCTGGCGGAGGTGGAGAAGGCCGCGGACTCGGTGCGCGCCGACGCCGACCCCACGGCGGGGAAGGTGGCCTTCGGCTTCCTGCACACCATGGGCTCCGAGACCGTGCCCGCCCTGATCCGCGCCTTCCGCGCCGACCACCCCCGGGTCCGCTTCCAGCTGGTCCAGAACTACGGCGAGGCGATGATCGACCGCCTGCGGGCGGGCGGCCTCGACCTCTGCCTCACCTCGCCAGTCCCCGACGCCCCGGATCTCGTCGCCATGCGCCTGGACGAGCAGCGGCTGCGCCTGGTCGTCCCCGACGACCACCGGCTGGCGGGCCGCCGGCGCATCCGCCTGGCCGAGGCCGCCGACGAAACGTTCGTCACCCTCGAACCCGGTTACGGGCTGCGGCGGATCACCGACGACCTCTGCGCCGAGGCCGGTTTCACCCCGCGGGTCGCGTTCGAGGGCGAGGAGGCGGAGACGCTGCGCGGTCTGGTCGCGGCCGGGCTCGGGGTGGCGCTGCTGCCGCCGCCCGCCGTCGCCCGGCCCGGCGTGGTCGAGCTGACGGTGACCGCGCCGCGCGCCGCCCGCGAGATCGGGGTCGCCTGGCTGGACGGCCACCCCGACACGCCGCCGGTGGCCGCCTTCAAACGCTTCCTGCTGTCGCGCCGGGGGAGCCTGCTGCCGGACTGATCCGGCGCGGACCACCCCTCAGTGCCTCAGCGACCGACCGAACCCCGCAGCGAGCGGCATCCGCAGCCCCAGCGGCGGTGGAGCGGCGAACGCGTCGGCGACCGGGCGGGCGTACGACCGGGCGAACAGCGAACCCCGTATGAAGTCCGAGGCCAGCGCCATCACTTCGGACCGGTGCTGGCGCAGCGCGTGTCCGTCCGAGTGGACCTCGAAGCGGCAGGTGTCCCGGTTGGCCTTCTTGGCCCGCTCGGCCAGCCGGTAGGAGAGCTCCGGATCCGTCCGTGCGTCGTTCGTGCCGTGCACGATCAGCACCCGGCGCCCCGCCAGCTGTTTCACCGGTTCGGGCTCCGGCCCCTCCGGCAGCCAGGGGGCCATCGCGAGCACGGAGTTGACGGCGGTGTGCCCGGCGCCGCGCAGGGCCGCCCGGCCTCCCATGCCGTGCCCGACGAGGCACAGGGGGATGTCGCCGTAGCGTCGCACCACCTCGTCGGCCGCCCAGTGGGCGTCGGCCGCCGGGTCCGCGCCGGCGTTCCAGCCCCTGGTGCGGTAGCGCACGACGTGCACCGCGAGCCCGTCCTCCTGGCCGGCGCGGGCCAGGGTCCGGGCGAACGGCAGCTGTGCCGCGTACGAAAAGGCGGAGGGACGGCGTCTGGAGTCGGTCTCGCCGTCCGGGAGCAGCAGGACCACGCCGCTGACCTCGGGTGCTGCTCCGGCCGTGAGTACGGCCCGTCCCAGCCTGGCGGCAGGCAGGGGAAGTGCGCGCTGTGCCATGACAGAACAGTGTCAGAAGGGCAGGTGTATTCCACCTGGCTTCGCGGTCACTGTTACGCATCGGCACCCAGCGCTCTACGCGCGTAGGCGCTAGAGTGCCCGGATGACGAGCCAGACCCTGAATGTCCCCGGTCCCGACCAGATCCGCCGCGCGCCCAAGGTGCTGCTCCACGACCATCTCGACGGTGGCCTGCGCCCCGGCACGATCATCGAGCTGGCTGTCGCGCAAGGCTACGACGCCTTGCCCGAGACCGAGCCCGACAAGCTCGGCATCTGGTTCCGCGAGGCGGCCGACTCCGGTTCCCTGGAGCGTTACCTGGAGACATTCGCCCACACCTGCGCCGTCATGCAGACCCGTGACGCGCTGTTCCGGGTGGCCGCGGAGTGCGCCGAGGACCTCGCCGAGGACGGTGTCGTCTACGCCGAGGTGCGGTACGCGCCCGAGCAGCACCTCACCGCGGGCCTGTCCCTCGAAGAGGTGGTCGAGGCGGTCAACGAGGGTTTCCGCGAGGGGGAGCGCCGTGCCCGCGCGAACGGCCACCGCATCCGCGTGGGCGCCCTCCTCACCGCGATGCGGCACGCCGCCCGCGCGCTGGAGATCGCCGAACTCGCCAACCGCTACCGCGACCTGGGCGTGGTGGGCTTCGATATCGCGGGCGCCGAGGCGGGCTACCCGCCCACCCGCCACCTGGACGCCTTCGAGTACCTCAAGCGCGAGAACAACCACTTCACCATCCACGCGGGCGAGGCCTTCGGCCTGCCGTCGATCTGGCAGGCCCTGCAGTGGTGCGGCGCGGACCGGCTCGGTCACGGCGTCCGCATCATCGACGACATCGAGATCGCCGAGGACGGCAGTGTGACGCTGGGCCGTCTCGCCTCCTACGTGCGTGACAAGCGGATCCCGCTGGAGCTCTGCCCGACCTCCAACCTCCAGACCGGAGCCGCGGCCTCGTACGCCGAGCACCCCATCGGGCTGCTGCGTAGGCTGCATTTCCGCGCCACCGTGAATACGGACAACAGGCTGATGAGCGGGACGAGCATGAGCGGGGAATTCGAGCGACTGACCGAGACATTCGGATACACGCTCGATGACATGCAGTGGTTCACAGTCAATGCGATGAAATCAGCGTTCATTCCTTTCGATGAACGTCTGGCGATGATCAACGACGTCGTAAAGCCCGGATATGCGGAGCTGAAGTCCGAGTGGCTCTTCCGGCAGACGGCTGTGACCAGTGGTTATTCGTCCGTCGCGGGCTGAGGCAAGCCAAAAGGGGAACGGTCGGGAGCATCGGATCCCGGTCGTTTTCCGGGTTCCGGCATGTTTGCGGGAGGGGTGCGGAGCTGACTACGTTGCAGAGCCGCTCACATCCCCTTCCCCAAGGATGAATTTCACATGAACCAGTCTGCTGTCAGGACCCTCGGTGTCGCCGCTCTCGGTGCCGCTTTCGCCGTCGCCGGCGCGGGCAGTGCCTCCGCCGTCGCCGTGCCCGTCGACGCCCTGGCCGCCACCCTCCCCGCCGGTGTCGCGCTCGACTCCGTCACGGACGCGCTGCCCGCCGTGCAGAAGGCCGCCGGCGGACTTCTCGACCAGCAGCAGCGCGGCGGTGGCAACCTCTCGGCGCCCGGCACCAACCTGCTCGGCGGCCTGCCTGCCGGCGGCCTGACCGGTGCCCTGCCGATCGGCGGCTGATCACCGCACACGCATGTGGGGCGCACACCCGGACCGGGTG
>NZ_JBHWZS010000385.1:0-7252 GCF_042728155.1 Streptomyces sp. NPDC060209 | reverse complement strand
GGGGTTTCCCCGGCCGAGCGTTTTGCGTGGGCGGCGGTCATCCCATGTCGCGCAGGCGGGCGATCTGTTGCTGGGAGAGTTCGACGGTGCGTCGCATGTGGCGGTACAGCAGAGCGCGCTCGTCCTCGGTATAGTCGGCGAACATCGCCTGCCACCCCTCGCCCAGTTCGGACCACAGTTCCATGAGATCCTGCATCGCCTCCGGGACAGGCTCCACCCGGACGCGGCGGCGGTCGGTCTTGTCGCGGTGCCGGACCACGTATCCGGCTTTCTCGAGACGGTCGACCAGCCGGGTCGCCGATCCGCTGGTCAGGCCGGTCAGTTCGGCGATCCGGCCGGTGGTGAACGGGCCGGGCTCGACGGTCAGCAGGTTGAGGCACTGGACGTCGGTGGGGTGCAGCTTGAGATGGTCCGCGACCGCCTGGTTGAACATGACGTACGAGGCCAAGTAGCGGCGGGACTCCTGCTGGAGATCGTCGATCAGCATGCACACCTCGCTAAATATCTGCGTAACGCAGTAACTGTGTCATACGGTAACCGCATGACGAAGGAATCCTACCGGCCCGTGGTGGCCGTCGCCGGAGCGACCGGCGCCCAAGGCGGCGCGGCCGCCCGCTCGCTGCTCGATCAGGGCTTCCAGGTCCGCGCCCTCACCCGCACTTCCGACTCGGCCGCCGCCCACGCGCTGAGGGGCCTCGGCGCCGAGGTGCACGCAGCGGACTTCGACGACAGCAACTCGCTGGAGGCCGCCCTGAAGGGCGCCGACGGGTTGTTCGCGATGTCCACGCCGTTTGGCTCCGACCCGGAGACCGAAGTCCGGCAGGGCATCGACCTGCTGGAGGCCGCCCGCGGTGTCGGGCACATCGTGTTCACCTCGGCCGCGCACGCCGACCGCGGCACGGGCATCCCACACTTCGACAGCAAGTACCGCATCGAGCGGCATCTGCGTGGGCTGGGTGTGCCGTGGACGATCCTCGGTCCGGCCGCGTTCATGGACAACTACACGGTCGAGTGGTCGCTCGATGGTCTGCGCGAAGGCCGGTTCGTGCTGCCGATGCCGGCCGACCGGCCGCTGACGCTGATTCCCGCGCGGGACATCGGCGCCTTCGCAGCCCATGTCCTTGCGCAGCCACAGGAGTTCGCGGGTCGGCGCATCGACATCGCCTCCGACGAGCTGACCTGCCCGGAGATCGCGGAAGCCCTGACCGGCGTGTGCGGCCGGCCGATCGTCTTCGAGCGGCTGCCGATCGCCCACGTCGAGGCGTTCTCGGCCGATCTCGCCGCGATGTTCCGCTACTTCACCGAGGTCGGCCTCGATGTGGACGTGGACGCCCTGCGCCGCGACTTTCCGGAGATCGGCTGGCAGCGCTTCGGCACCTGGGCGGCCAAGCGCACCTGGCCGGTCAGCTGAGTCCACGCGGTTAGCACATAGCCGGACTCAGGCCGCGAGCAGTTTGCGCAGGCGCTCGGCCGGGGTTTCCCAGCCGAGCGTCTTGCGTGGGCGGCCGTTGAGTTCGGCGGCGACGGCGGCCAGGTGCTCACGGGTGTGGACGGACAGGTCGGTGCTCTTGGGAAAGTACTGCCGCAGCAGGCCGTTCGTGTTCTCGTTCGACCCGCTCTGCCAGGGGCTGGCTGGATCACAGAAGTACACGGGGATGTCGGTGGCGATCGTGAACTCGCGGTGGCGGCCCATCTCGCTGCCCGTGCGCAGATGATGACCTACGGGAGCGAGCCGAGCACTGAGACGCCGGGACACCGGTACGCGGCACTCGCTGGCGCCCGCTCGACGGACAGCACATCGACGTCACCGGGTGGAGCGTCCAGCAGCTGCTGAACGGCGCGGCACTCATCACCGAGCTCGGCGCGTACGGGCCGGGCGGCCGGGCCCACCACCAGGGACAGCCCGGCGACACGGACCGGCTGCACAGGGGCGGCGACACCCCCTGACGCCCGCTGTGGGCAGGCCGAACTGCTGCCCTCAACACGACTGCGCGGGGACCCGGCGCGGCCCGCCTCCATGATCCTAAGAGCTGTGGCGCGCCTGCCCTCGCGACCAGTAAGGAGCCGCAAATCGGACGGACGGGGACGCTGCAAAGCGTGGATCCGGCTACGGTCGCAGGGTCAGCCCGGCCGCACTGTGGGGTCAGTTGCCCGAGGAGCGCTCCGCGAGGGCGAGGGCGAGGGTAAACAGGTGGTGCAGGTGGGTGTTGCCGGTGCGGCGGGCCTCTCGTTCTGCGCTCTGAAGGTGCCCGGTCGCGGCGAGGCGCAGGTCGGTCAGAGGGCGTTGGAGGACCGCGCCGGGGTGGTCGAGGTCGTACACGCGGCTGTGCCAGTCGAAATCGCGGCGCTGGCGGGCATCGCCGACGGCCAGTTGTCCCGCGTAGGCGACATACCGGCCGTCGGGGGAGGAAATGATGAGGTTGGGGTGCTCGGTGCCCATGAGGGCGGGCGGGGCTGGCCGCGGGGCGAGGGTGTCGGGGTCAAGGAAGTGGATACGTCCTTCGCCGGGAGCCTTGCCACCGACGACGTCCCACTCCGGTACGGAGAACAGGTGCTCCATGCGCGGCGTGGTCCGTTTGACATGGGGCCGTATGTGCGTTCCGCCGAGCTGCCAGAGGGTCAGCCCGCCTTCCTGGCCGGAGGTGAGTAGTCGGTCGTGGCCGACGAATGTCAGATCGATGATCGCGTCAGGCTGTACCGGTCCTCCGACGGCTAGGGCGCCGCCGAGGAGTGCGTCGGCGGCGACCATGGCGTAGCCGTCGCAGAGCACCAGCCGGATCCCGTCGGGGGCCACGGCGATCAGGGTGCCGTTGGAAAGTCCCCAGGCACTGAGATCGACCTGCCGAAGGGCGTCCGGCGACGCGGTGCCGACAGCCTCGTCCACCAGGGCGGCCGGGGAGAAATTCAGGCCGGCTACGTAGCCGACGAGCATTGTGGCGACCCTAGCGCTGGCCACCGCAGCCCCTCGCGCAAGGATAGTGGTGCCCTGACCGGTGTGGCGGACGAGTTCGAACGCCAGGCCACCGCCGTGGTCGGGTGACCTCACGGCGATAACGGTCGAGGCGTCAACGCAGGTGATTGAACTGTGGTCGGGCGGTCCGGTGTGCAAGGTGCTCCGGGCTCCGGTGCGCAGGTCGAGAGTCTCGATCGTCTCCCGGCCATCGGCGGTCGTAGCGACCGCTAGGGCGTTGTGTCCGTGGGCGAAGGAGATGAAGTCCTCGTTGAAGAGGCCCAGCTCGGCCGGGAGCCGGGTGGTCGCGCCTGCGGAGGCCTCGGCGATCAGAGTGGCGGTGCGGCGGGCAGGGAGTGAGCGGAGGGCATCCAGCAGCACTTGGTCGACCGCGTCGGCAGGGTGCCAGCGGCGCACCGGGATGCGGCGGGCAAGCCGGGCGGCGTCGGTCAGCGAGCAACGGCAGACAGCCTCCCAGTACAGCGGCCAGTCCTGTCGGCGGGCAAGTTGTTCAGCCACGCGGAACAGGTTGTCGCGGGTGGCCGACAGCTCGGTAACGCGGTCCCAGCCCGACACCTCGACCGTGGTGCCGGGGCACCGCACGTAGTCCTCGATACGAACCCGTGGGGAGCGTGCACTGGCCTCGGGGTCCAAGGGTCGTCCGGCGGCCCGCAGGGCGTCGTTCTGCTCGTGCAGGGCACCGACCATGCCAATCTCGTGCGCGTCGGGGTTCGTGGCGGCGAGCTGCCTCCAGAGCGCGACGGACTCCTCGCCGGCAGCCAGGGCCTCGTCGTGGAGGCCGACGGCCGTAAGGCTCTTGCAGAGCGCGCCCAGCGCGATGGCGAGGTGCTTCCGGTGTGTCAGAGGGTTGTCGTCGGCCAAGCGGCGGTAGAGGCCAACGGACTCCGTGATGGCGGCGTTGGCCTCCTGGTGACGGGCGGCGTCGGCGAGTTCGCGACGGAGGTTGAGCAGGGCGAGAGCGAGGTCGGGCCGGTGGCCCACGGGGTCGACGTCGGCCAGTTCACGCCAGATCCGAACTGCGTCAAAGGCCGTCTGGGTGCCATCACCGGGCATGGGGGCGGGGCCTCCCCTCTTGGCGCCGGACAGAGTTCGCTCGACGTCAGTCTCGGTGTCGGCCGCGCTCCGTAGGGTCAGGGCTGCGGCGTTGGTCAGGGCGACGGCGAGGCCGACACGGAAGCGCGGGTCGTCGGCCTCCCGTCGGCGGTAATGCTCGATCGCCTCCTGGTTGGCCCGATATGCCTCGGTCCACCTCCCGGCGTGTTCCAGGTACGTAGCAAGGTTGGCCAGAGCGGTCGCAAGGTCGAGGTCGTACCACGGGCGGTCCCGCCCATGGAGGCGCCGGAAGACCCCCACCACCCGTTCCTGGGCGGCCACGGCCTCGGCCCCCCGTCCGGTCTCCGCGAGCAGGCTGGCGTAGTTGGTCAGGGACTTCCCAACGTCGGCCTCGTAGATCTCCGGCTGCTCGAGGGCCAGGTGCTCGAAGGCACGGACCGCCCGCAGCACGACGAGGACCGCCTCTTCACGGCGGCCGAGCAGGCTGAGGTCGTTGCCGTGGTTGACCAGGACACCAGCCCTCGCTCCCGGACCGTCGGCCACGTCGAGCAGCAGCTCCAGCAGGCGGACCCGCAGGACGGCGGCGGCCACCTCCAGGTCGGGCGGGGTCGGGCGGGGCAACCGATCGAGCACCCTACCCAGCAACTGGTCTGGGATGGAAAGCAGGTCAGCTAGGGCCAGCAGGGCGGGCGCGCCGGCGGCCACGGCCAGGTCCGGATTCTCGTCCAGCAGCGGAAACAAGCAGCGTGGACCCACGTGTGGCCAGCGTTCGGCCGCCGCGGCGAGCGTGGTGACGGCCCGGGTGGGCAAGTCGTCGCGGCCGGTGGTCACTGCGGCGCTCTCCGGGGCCCAGTGCTGCGCCGGGTATGCGGCGTGGTGGCCCGGCAGGGTCAGGGCGACGAAGTCCTCAGCGAGGCGGTCGGGGTAGAGCGGTTCGAGGACGGTAGCCCGCGCCGGATCGGGTGGCGGGTAGCAGATCGCGTGGTCGGCGAGGACCTCCGCAGTGGGGCGCCCCAGAGACAGTGCGTTGAGGAGCGCGGTCCCGGAGTCGGGGGACCGGGGGCCGCTGAGGGCGGCGGTGAAGACGGCCCGGTTCATCGTGGCGGGCGGAGTGGCGATCCGGCCGTGGCGCCTTTCCCGGTACAGACGTGCCCAGTTGAGCTGTTCCCGGTCCAGCAGGTAGAGGGCCAGTCTGGCGGTGCCCGGCAGATCAGGTACAGCGGCTGGGTCGAAGGTGGCCGGGGGAACGGGCGCGGGCGGCGTACGGCCAGTGGCGTGCGCGTCGACTGTGACCAGGGCGGCCATATGGACGGCGAGCACCAGACCGAACTCGGGGTGGCCCAGGTCGGCCGGGCCGGTGTGCGGCGGTGGGACCCCATACCGAGCGGCGAAGCCGTTCAGGGCGGCCCGGTACATGGTGTGACGTCCTTGGGGCTCCGAGACGGTGGCCCTGCTGGGACTGTCGGGGTCGTTCACGACGAGGGGTGGCAGCAGCTGCTGAGAGAACGAGACCTGCTCGTTCACCAGGGAGGCCCGGAGCGCCGGCCAGATGTCCGTACTGCGAGCGATTAGCAGGATCCGCACTAGAAGATCGGTACGGTGCAGCAACGCGTTGCTGAACAGCCAGGTCAGCGAGGACAGCGGCCACCGGTCGGCGTAGTCGACCAGGAGAAGCAGCCCGGCTGTGCCGTCCGGTCGCAGGTCCTGGCTGCCGGGCGGCGGCAGGACACCGCCCGGGCCCTCGGTTGCCGTGGCCACCGTCCACCCGAGCTCAGCCATCTGGGCTGCGAGCTCCTGCGCCATTCGCGTTTTGCCCTGCCCGCCGGGCGCGTGCAGCCACCGGGCGGCCCGGCCTCGCTCCTGGGTGCACCACTCGCGCAGCTCCCGCAGTTCCTGCTCGCGGCCGGTGAACCCAACCACGGCGAACCGGGCGTTGAGCATCCGGCTCGGCTGCTCGCGCAGCCACTCGTCGTCGAGCGCGGGAGGCCGCCGCCACCGCTCCAGTACGTATAGCGGCGTGCCGTCCCCGAAGACGTGGATATCGGCGCCGATCACCCCGTACGCGAACCCGCCAGTGGCGGTGACGTACTGGGAACTCAAGCGCGTTCACTCCGCTCCTGATGGACAATCACGTTGCCACCTTGGGAGGCGAACACCTGCGCGTGATCGTGGGCGACGACGTGCATCACCCACTGCTGCTCTTCCTCGGGCAACGAACGCCGCATCCGCTCTGTGAGGTCACTCAGCTCGCCCGCGAGTTCCGGGTGCTCGCGCAGCAGCTCCTGCACCCTCAGCTGCCAGGCCGGCAGCAGGCTGATCCGGGCCGCTGGCGTGTCGTCGGCACGCGCCACGAGGGCGGCGTCTCCGTCCAGCTGCGCCGCGATTAGTTCGATCCGGTGGTCCGCGGCGGTGCCGGCCCCCGTCCCGCCCTCCTCCGGTGCCGTGCCGCCAACGGGCTGCACCGCAGTGCCGTCCCGGGAGCTTGTGCCGGCACGCCCGAAAAGCCCCAGTACACCGGTGCGGGTGGCCTGCCAGGCATCCGTAGCCATGGCCCCTACGAGAGCTGTCGATCCCGCGGTGGCCAGCGCCACTAGTGATTCCGCCAGCATTCCCCCGCCATTCCGGCGTTCCGCCACATCCGTCCGTTCACGTCCATGCTGCCACCAACCGCGTTGCAGTGCACCACAGTTGGGGTCTCCGGCGAATCCGTCGTGCTGTCAGGTCAGCAAGCTGCGCTTTGCTACCTGCACGTACGAGCAGCAGCAGTCGGCGTCCCGCCCTCCCCAGCACTGCGCGATCGCTGAAACAGTTGAAGGTCGGGACACCGCTGCAATGCGGGGACATTCGTCAGGCAGTGCGGTCGAGTTGAGCGCCGTCGAGACAGAGAAGGTGCCAGCTGTAGCTGGCTGGCGCCCTATGGCACCCGCGGCCGATGCCAATGTGGCCGGAGAGTGGTCCTGGGGGGCCAAGAGAAAGCCCCATCGTCCGAAAGCGGCCACACGAGCGTGGCCCGTGGGCACAAGAAGGGCCGTCGCCCGCAGGCAGAGCCGCGTCTGCCAAGGGTTCAGTTGCCTGCCTGCCCTGGGTGTCATTTTTGGGGCGACGCTCCTCTGCGTCACGATCTGGTACTTCAACCGGTAGGGCGGCATGCGTTCCGGTCACTTTTAGTAGTCGTCGCCAAGAGGGAGCCTCGGTGCCCCCCGCCAAAACCGCCGCCCCCCGGCCCCC
>NZ_JBHWZS010000384.1:0-7303 GCF_042728155.1 Streptomyces sp. NPDC060209 | reverse complement strand
CCATTAGCACTGCCCACGCAAATAACAGGCTACCTTCCGGCGTGGGCCGGGTAATATAATATCGACGCGGCCGGTGCCGTCCGTCGGGTCGGATCCGGACTCGGCCTCGTCCTGCTTGGCGCGGACTTCCGGGTCGAGCACGGCCCGGCCACTGCCGTCGACGGAAGTCAGTGGACCGCGCTCGTCGCCCACCTCGGTGGGGGCCGGGGGCTCGACCAGCCAGTCCGGGTTGGCCTGCTTGTCCCACCACTTCCAGGCGGCGAAGGCCCCGCCGGCCAGGGCGCCCAGCACGAGCAAGCCCTTGGCCGCCCGCCCTGCCTTGGCCCGGCGCTCGTGCTTCCTGACGAGCTTCTGGATCTCCTTGGCCGTCACGTGGCCGCGGAGAGCGGCCAGGGCGGCCGCGCTGCGGGCGGTGGCCTCCTCGGCCACGGGCCGGCTCGCCGCCACCGCGTACTCGACGCGCGGCACGGTGTAGTCCGCGGCGGTGCGGGCGGCACTGCGCGTCCGGATGGCGGCCTTGTGCGCGGCCTCGTCGACCTTGGGAGGCACATGCGTCAGTGCTTGTTCAAGGCGTGGTGCGAGATGTGCGCCGTACTGGACGCGGGCCTGCGCGGCTGCCTTCGACACCTTGGGCGCGAGCCGTGCGCGAGCCTCCTGCGCGTAGTGCGCGGCTTGTTCCTTGGCCGTGTCGGCGTAGGGCGCCACCACTTCCGCGGCGTGCTGCGCGCTGTCCTTCGCCGAGTAGGTTGCGGCGCGCACGCTGTCGATGCGGGTCACGGGATCCTCCTCCTTGGTGGCGGGTAGGTACTCCGCCTATCCACCCAATTCGAAATCATGCCCGCTGAGGCGTTGTGCGCCATGCGGGACGGGCATCCGGGTCATGAACGTCATTCTGGGGCAATGCGGTGCAAGGGGAGCGTGTCGCCGACGATGCCACGGTTCGTGTCGGGGCGCTCCGTGTCGTCGGGCACCTGGCCGCACTTCTCCCGCGGGAAGCCCGCGGGAAGCCCGCGGGAAGCCCGGAGGAAGCGCTCGGGAAGTGTGGGAAAGGTGCAGGAAAGCGGGCAACAAGGTGAGTGCGCCCGTCCTGGGGCCGTGACCGCGCTGTGGAGAGGGTGCCCCGTGCGAGGATCGGTGGTCATCAGCGAAGACTTACCGGAAGGCAGATCGTGGCCGAGCAGCTGTACGCCACTTTGAAGACCAACCAGGGCGACATCGCGATCCGGCTTCTGCCGAACCACGCCCCCAAGACGGTCAAGAATTTCGTCGAGCTCGCCAAGGGCGAGCGTGAGTGGACCAACCCGGAGACCGGCGGGAAGTCCACCGACAAGCTGTACGACGGGACTGTCTTCCATCGCGTCATCAGCGGTTTCATGATCCAGGGCGGCGACCCGCTGGGTAACGGCACGGGTGGCCCCGGCTACGAGTTCGGCGACGAATTCCACCCCGACCTCGCGTTCACCAAGCCCTACCTGCTGGCTATGGCCAACGCCGGGCCGGGCACCAACGGTTCGCAGTTCTTCGTGACCGTTTCGCCCACCGCCTGGCTGACCGGCAAGCACACGATCTTCGGCGAGGTCGCCGACGAGGCGGGCAAGAAGGTCGTGGACGCCATCGCCGCGGCTCCGACCAACCCGCGTACCGACCGTCCCCTCCAGGACGTGGTGATCGAGTCGGTCGTCATCGAGACCCGATGACCCGAGGGGCGCCCGGCCTTCGTGGCCGCTGACCTGACGGGCCGCCGCCCCTGTGGGGAACCAACCGCCCTGCTCATCCGTACTGTTACATAACGGGCGAGCGGGGCGGTCACATGTGTGCCCCCTCCACGGAAGAGGACCGAAGGGGCCGTGACCGATGGATCAGCAGCCGCCGGAAGACCAGGACGGGTCCGCGGCCGCGGGCGGTCCACTCACGTGTTACCGGCATCCGGGCAGGGAGACGGGAATCCGCTGCACGCGGTGCGAGCGGCCGATCTGCACGGACTGCATGATCGAAGCCTCGGTGGGCTTCCACTGCCCGGAATGCGTCCGCGAAGGGACCGGTACGGGCCACCACCCCGCGGTGAGCCGGCCGCGGACCCTGGCGGGAGGCAGCGTCGCCGCCGACCCCAGACTGGTCACCAAGATCCTGCTCGGCATCAACCTCGCCGTCTTCGTCGCAGTCCTGATCACCAAGCAGTCCGGGTATCCGCTGGTCGATGATCTGCTGCTCTTCGGCCGTGCCTACTCGGGCGATCCGGCCGCCGGTCTCGAGGGCGTGGCGGAGGGCCAGTGGTATCGCCTGGTGACGTCGATGTTCCTGCACCAGGAGGTCTGGCACATCGCCTTCAACATGCTGGGGCTGTGGTGGCTCGGCGGACCTCTTGAAGCCGCTTTGGGCCGTGCCCGCTACCTCGCGCTCTACCTGCTCTCCGGGCTCGCGGGCAGTGCTCTCACCTATTGGATCGCCGACCCGGCGCAGGGCTCGCTCGGTGCCTCCGGCGCCGTCTTCGGCCTGCTGGGCGCCACAGCCGTACTGATGCGCCGTATGAACTACGACATGCGGCCCGTGATCGCGATCCTCGTGGTGAACCTGATCTTCACCTTCAACCCCTGGGGTGCGATCGCCTGGCAGGCGCATGTGGGCGGGCTGGTCGCCGGTGCGCTGATCGCGATCGCCATGGTGCACGCGCCGCGTGAGCGCCGGAACCTCGTGCAGTACGGCGCCTGTGCGGCGGTTCTCGCGGTGGTCGTGGTGGCGGTCCTCGTCAGGACAGCTGCGCTCACCTGAGCGGAATCCGCTGGTCCGGAGGTGCGGTTGTCCACAGAGTGTGCCGGATCTTGTGCATGACGTGGGGAACAGGTGTGCCCCTTGTCACTGAACTGGGTTTTCCCAGTCAGGACAAGGGGCGTACTCTCCCGCGATGCGTGAGTGTGTAGTCACACCGGCGTCAACCTCGAGGGAAGTTATCCACAGATCGTCTGACCTTTTCCCCTACCTGTGGATAACTCTGTGGGTAACTTCAGGGCAGAGCTACTTCCACTGTGTGGAGACGCCGAAGCCGCCTGCGATGAAGCCGAAGCCCACGACGATGTTCCAGTTTCCGAGAGCGTCGATCGGCAGATCGCCCTCGGTGACGTAGAAGACCACGATCCAGGCCAGACCGACCAGGAAGAGCGCCAGCATCACCGGCGCCACCCAACTGCGGTTGCTCAGCTTTATGCTCGTCGTCTGCTTCGCCGGCGGAGGCGTGAAGTCTGCCTTCTTGCGGATACGTGACTTCGGCACGAGGGACTCTCCTGTCGATGCGCTGCGTGACCGCGCAGGGATCTGTGGCTGGCGCCGGGGCGCGAGGGGGAATGCTGCCTCCCCGGGGCGTCCGTTAGCGTAGTGCTTCCGTGGCGCCTAAGGAGATAAGGGTACGTTGAGCAATTCTGCCGACTCCCCTCGAGGCCCGGCCCGGCGCATGTCCCGATGGCCGGTCCAGGGCCTCACCGCTGCCGTTTTCGCGCTGGCCGGACTGATCTTCGTCACCAGCGCGAACGCGGCCAAGGGGACCGATATCCGCACCGACTCCTCCCTGCTGAAGCTCTCCGACCTCATTCAGCAGCGCAGCGAGAAGAACGCGGAACTGGACGAATCCACCGCTTCCGTGCGCGCGGACATCGACACCCTCGCCCGGCGCGACGACGGGAGCACCCGCGCCGAGGACGCCGAGCTCGACGCGCTGGAGAAGGCCGCGGGCACCACGGAGGTCAGCGGTGAGGCGCTCTCCGTCACGCTGAACGACGCCCCGCCCAACGCCACCGCCAACCCCGGATATCCCGAGCCGCAGCCCAACGACCTGGTCATCCACCAGCAGGACCTGCAGGCCGTCGTCAACGCCCTCTGGGAGGGCGGGGCCCGCGGGATCCAGGTGATGGACCAGCGGCTGATCTCGACCAGCGCCGTGCGCTGCGTCGGCAACACGCTGATCCTCCAGGGGCGGGTCTACTCGCCTCCGTACAAGGTCACGGCCGTCGGTGACCGGGGGAAGCTCAGGCAGGCGCTCAACGACTCCACGGCGATCCAGAACTACCAGCTGTACGTAAAGGCGTACGGGCTGGGATGGAAGGTCGAAGAGGATGACAAGCTGACGCTTCCCGGCTATTCGGGCACCGTCGATCTCCACTACGCACAGCCTGTCAAGTAGCCCGCGGAAGACCCCGGGCGGTGGGCCTCCGAGGGCCTACGCGCAGGACTGTGACGCACGCCCGACGGGCGGCTTTCCACAGCTGACCCACGTCCGTGCCCCGGCCGTTTAGTCTGGTGCCGTACCGAATGGAGGCAACAGCATGTACGGCTGGATCTGGCGGCACCTGCC
This sequence comes from Streptomyces sp. NPDC060209, assembly GCF_042728155.1. NCBI lineage: Bacteria > Bacillati > Actinomycetota > Actinomycetes > Kitasatosporales > Streptomycetaceae > Streptomyces > Streptomyces sp. NPDC060209. The sequence continues at coordinate 2,961 of NZ_JBHWZS010000384.1, read as the reverse complement.
GGGCAACGCATGGGTGCGGGGCTTCATCTCGCTCGTGCTGGCCCTGGCCGTTGTCTACGCACTCTTCCAGTACGTCTTCCCCTGGGCGGAGCCGCTGCTCCCGTTCGGCGATGTGACGGTGGACGGCGAAGGCACCAGCGGAGCGGGAGCCGGTCAGTGAGCGCACGCATTCTTGTCGTCGACAACTACGACAGCTTTGTCTTCAACATCGTCCAGTACCTCTACCAACTCGGCGCCGAGTGCGAAGTGGTGCGGAACGACGCGGTGACCACGGCCCACGCCGACGACGGCTTCGACGGGGTCCTGCTGTCGCCCGGACCCGGCACACCCGAGCAGGCGGGTGTCTGCATCGAGATGGTGCACCACTGCGCGCGGAGCGGGGTTCCGGTGTTCGGAGTCTGCCTGGGGATGCAGTCGATGGCCGTCGCGTACGGCGGCGTGGTGGACCGGGCCCCGGAGCTGCTGCACGGCAAGACCTCCCCCGTACTGCACGAGGGGAAGGGCGTGTTCGCCGGTCTGCCGTCCCCCTTCACCGCGACGCGTTACCACTCGCTCGCCGCGGAGCCGGCGACGATTCCGTCCGTGCTCGAGGTCACCGCACGCACCGCGGACGGCATCATCATGGGGCTGCGCCACCGCGAACAAGCGGTGGAGGGTGTGCAGTTCCACCCCGAATCGGTGCTCACGGAGCACGGCCACCTCATGCTCGCCAACTGGCTGGAGCGGTGCGGTGACGAGGGCGCTGTCGCGAGATCGGCGGGGCTCGCCCCGGTGGTGGGCAAGGCCGCCGCGTGACCTCACTCCGCCCTCCCGCCGGCCAGGAAGGCCCGTACGCGCAGGGAGCGTACGAGCCCGATGGCACGTTCGAGGCGGCGGTGGAGCAGCTCGCGGATCCGCTGAACGATCCGCTGCCGGGGCAGCACACCTCGCCCTGGTTCCGGGCAGAGGCCGCCCAGGCCGACCCGGAGGCACGGCAGACGCCTCAGGCGGCGGCTCAGGGGCCTGTGGAGCCCCAGGGCGAGTGGTACGACCCGGAGGGGTATCAGAGGGACTGGTACGGGCATCAGGGGCCGGGAGCAGGCCCCGTGTCGGCCACCGTCCAGGGGACGGCGGTGATTCCCGATCCCGTGTCGGGAATGGCTGCCCCGGTGCCGTCAGCACCTGAGCCTGCTCCGATGCCGGCCGCACCCGGCCCGGGGCCCGTGCGACCCGTCGACGAGGCCGGTCCGGTCCTGAACGACGAGACCGTCGCCCTGCGGACCGCCGATACGCGGCGCGCGTCGCAGCCGACCGGATCCGGAACCTCGGAACCCGCCCCCGAACCGCAGCCGACGGGCGGCCGGGCGGAGCGCAGGCGGGCGGCCAAGGGACGCGGAAGGCGGCGGGGCGAACCCCGGCGTGCCGAGGAAGCAGAGACTGAGGCGGCCGAGCCCGCGGCTCCGATGTCACGGCTGGAGGCGCGGCGCGCGGCCCGTGCGGCCAAGGACAGCCCCGCCGTCGTCGCCAGCCGGGTCGTCGGCGAAGTGTTCATCACCTTCGGTGTGCTGATGCTCCTGTTCGTCACGTACCAGCTGTGGTGGACCAACATCCGCGCCGACCAGATCGCCGGCCGGGAGACGAACAAGATCCAGGACGACTGGGCGAGCGGCGAGCGCAGCCCGGGTGTCTTCGAACCCGGTCAGGGATTCGCGATCATGCACATCCCCAAGCTGGACGTGGTCGCGCCGATCGCCGAGGGCATCAGCAAGGAGAAGGTCCTCGACCGCGGCATGATCGGTCACTACGGCGAGGGCAAGCTGAAGACCGCGATGCCTTCGGAGGAGCAGGGGAACTTCGCGGTGGCGGGTCACCGCAACACCCACGGTGAGCCCTTCCGCTACATCAACAAGCTGAAGCCGGGCGATCCGATCGTGGTCGAGACGCAGGACGCCTACTACACGTACGAGATGACCAGCATCCTTCCGCAGACGTCGCCGTCCAATGTGGCCGTGATCGACGAAGTGCCCCCGGGTTCCGGTTTCACCGGGCCGGGCAGGTACATCACGCTGACGACGTGCACGCCGGAATTCACGAGTACGTACCGAATGATCGTGTGGGGCAAAATGGTCGACGAACGGCCGCGTAGCAAGGGGAAGCCCGACGCGCTCGTCGGCTGAACATCATCACGACAGGGACGGGTGCGGTGGCAGCGAGGACCGAGCACGAAGAGCGCACCGACGAACCGGAGGCCCCGGTGCGACGCAGGAGCCGCCATCCCGTCGCCACGGCGGTGAGTGTCTTCGGCGAACTGCTGATCACCGCCGGGCTGGTGCTGGGCCTGTTCGTCGTCTATTCGCTGTGGTGGACCAATGTGCTTGCCGACCGTGAGGCCGACAAGCAGGGCAACACCGTCCGTGACCGCTGGGCGGGCGGTCCGGGGGCCCTGGACACGAGGGACGGCATCGGCTTCCTCCACGTCCCCGCCATGAAGAACGGCGAGGTGCTGGTCAAGAAGGGCACCGACACCGAGACGCTCAACAACGGCATCGCCGGCTACTACACGGACCCGGTGAAGTCGGCCCTCCCCTCTGACGCACAGGGCAACTTCGCGCTCGCCGCGCACAGGGACGGGCACGGCGCCAAGTTCCACAACATCGACAAGGTGAAGAAGGGTGACGCGGTCGTCTTCGAGACCAAGGACACCTGGTACATCTACAAGGTCTTCGCGGAACTGCCGGAGACGTCGAAGTTCAACGTCGCCGCCATCGCCCCGGTGCCCGAGGGGTCGGGCGTGAAGAAGGCCGGCCGCTACATCACGCTCACCACGTGCACGCCCGTCTACACGTCGAAGTACCGCTACATCGTGTGGGGCGAGCTGGTGCGGACCGAGAAGGTGGACAGGGACCGCACGGAGCCGGCGGAGCTGCGATAGGCGGCACCACGGACGAAGAAGACAGGGCCCCGGTCACCTCAACGGTGACC
>NZ_JBHWZS010000383.1:0-7315 GCF_042728155.1 Streptomyces sp. NPDC060209 | reverse complement strand
GACGTAGCATGATCCGTATGGAGCAGCGCACACTCGGCAGGACCGGCCGTGACGTATCGGTCGTAGGACAGGGCACCTGGCAGCTGGGCGGGGACTGGGGCGAGGTGCGGGAGGCCGATGCCTTCGGCGTCCTCGACGCCGCCGTCGAGTCGGGAGTCACCTTCTTCGACACCGCCGACGTGTACGGCGACGGCCGCAGCGAACAGCTCATCGGCCGCTATCTGAAGGACCGGCCCGACGCGGACATCTTCGTCGCCACCAAGATGGGCCGGCGAGCCGAACAGCTGCCGGAGAACTACGTCCTGGACAACTTCCGTACCTGGAACGACCGCTCGCGCACCAACCTCGGCGTCGACACCCTCGACCTCGTGCAACTGCACTGCCCGCCCACGGCCGTCTACTCCTCGGACGCCGTGTACGACGCCCTCGACACGCTCGTCGCCGAACAGAGGATCGCCGCCTACGCCGTGAGCGTCGAGACATGCGCCGAGGCGCTCACGGCCATCGCCAGGCCCGGTGTCGCAAGCGTCCAGATCATCCTCAACCCGTTCCGCCTGAAGCCCCTCGAAGAGGTCCTCCCGGCCGCCGTCGAGGCAGGGGTCGGCATCATCGCGCGCGTTCCGCTCGCCTCGGGGCTGCTGTCCGGCAGGTACACCGCCGACACGGTCTTCGCCCCCGAGGACCACCGCACTTACAACCGCCACGGCGAGGCGTTCGACCAGGGCGAGACGTTCTCCGGTGTCGACTACGCGACCGGTGTGGCCGCTGCCGCCGAGTTCGCCGGGTTCGCTCCCGAAGGCGCCACCCCGGCTCGGACCGCATTGCGCTGGATCATCCAGCAGCCCGGTGTCACCAGTGTCATCCCCGGCGCGCGTTCGGTGGAGCAGGCCCGTGCCAACGCGTCGGCCGCCGCGCTGCCGCCGCTCCCGCAGGGCACCCTGGACGCGGTGCGCGACCTGTACGACCGCCGGATCCGCGCGGAGGTCCACCCGCGCTGGTGAGCCGAGGGGTCAGTCGTCCTCGTCGCCGCCGCCCTGAGCGGGACCCGTCGCCGGTTCGTCCGGCGCGGGTGATTCGAGCCCCGCCGTCGGGGTGGAGCCGGGGTCCGGGTTGTCCGCGGCTCCGGTGTCCGGCGCGAAGAGGATCGTGCCCAGATAGACCGCCGCCAGGAAGGCGACCGTTCCGGCCACGGCGCTCGCCACGCGCGGGCGGCGCCGGATGGCCTCACTCGTGCTGATCCGGCGCGTGGTGGCCGATCGGCTCGCGGATCTGGATGCACGGGGCGCGGGAGCCGCCCGTCTGCGCCCGGTGGCCTGCGGCAGCCGGTACGTCGACACGCCCCCGGTGGCCGGGGCGCCCGGAGCCGGGGACGTCGAGGAAGCGGCCGGGGCGGCAGGCCGCGGGGCGGCGGGTGCGTGGTGCGGCAGCGGCTCGGGCCGCCCGCGCCAGGCATCCGTACGGAACCAGTCGGAGACCTGCTGCGCGCTGGGCCGGTCCTCGGGCTTCTTCGCCAGCAGGCCCAGCAGATACGAATCGAAGGCGGGGGAGATGTCCACCCCCCGCTGTCTGACCGGCACCGGAGGCGTGTCCACGTGCTGGTAGAGCGTCGCGGTCGCCGTGTCCGAGCGGAACGGCGGCTGTCCGGCCAGCAGTTGGTAGATGACGCAGCCGAGGGAGTACATGTCCGACGCGGAATCGGCTGTACGGCCCAGGGCCCGCTCGGGAGCCAGATACAGGCTCGTGCCGACGATGTGGCCTGCCGTGGTCAGAGCCGTCGAGGGGTCGTCGACGAACTGGGCGATGCCGAAGTCCCCGATCTTCACGGACCCGTCGGCGTCCAGCATCAGGTTGCCGGGCTTGATGTCACGGTGGACGATGCCCTGCCGGTGCGCCGCGGCCAGACCGGCGGCGGCCTGACCCGCGATGAGTGCGACCTGCTCGGGGTGGACCGACTCCTGAGCCTCCAGCAGATCCCCGAGGCTCCTGCCCTCGACCAGCTCCATCACCAGATAGAAGCGGTCCTCCCAGGAGCCGAAGTCGAAAACGGCCACCAGGTGAGGGTGACTCAGGCGGGCGGCCGTCTGCGCCTCGAGGCGGAAGCGCGCGGTCGACGAGGCATCGGCCTGGTCGCCGAGCAGCAGCTTCACCGCCACGGCCCGTCCCAGCACTTCGTCCGTGGCGCGCCACACCTCACCCATACCGCCACGGCCGATGGGGGATATCAGCCGGTACCGCCCAGCAACCAGCACCTGTGCACACCAATCTCGAATTGTGGCCCGCTCCGACTGCCGCGGCGGCGACCTCATGGGGCTCATCGCCTCGGTGGGTTGCGTCAGGGTGCGCGGCGTGACCAGGATATCCGTCCCCCGGGCCTCCGCTCGCCCGGCCGGACACACGGACGCCGGATCCGGCCAATCGGTGCGCCGGACCGGCCTGTTCTCACCCGGTGGAGAGCCAGTCGAGCACGGCGGCAGCGGTGAATTCCGCCTGTCCGCCCGGGAACAGCAACTCCGCCTTCCCGAACACCGCCCCGTCCGAAGTCGCTTCGGTCTCGGGGATCGCGACACAGCGCATTCCCGCCGCGTGAGCCGCCCGGACGCCCGGGACTGCGTCCTCCAGGACCACACACGAGTCCGGGGCGACGCCGAGCCGACGGGCCGCCTCCAGGAACACGTCGGGTTCCGGCTTGCCGCGCGCCACCTCCTCGGCGGACACGAACAGGGGGAGGTACGCGTCCAGGCCCGTGACCGCGAGCGTGGCCGCGATCGCGGCCCTGGACGACCCCGACGCCACCGCCATCGGCACCCCGTCCTCGTGCAGCCGCTCGACGAGAGTGCGCATCTCCGGGAAGGCGGTGGTGGATGTCCCGGCGAGCTCCAGGTAGAGGGCGTTCTTGCCGGCCAGCAGTTCGTCGACCGGCGCCTCGATGCCGTACTCCTCGCGCAGGACGGTGAGGGTCTCACGGGTGCCGATCCCGATGAAGCGGGTGTGGTTCTCCCAGCTGAAGTCCCGCACGCCGTAACGGGCGAGGAGCCGGCGTCCCGCCTCGTAGTAGTTCGGCTCACTGTCGACGAGGGTGCCGTCGAGGTCGAAGAGGACGGGCGGTACCGGGAGGCGCGGGGTCTTCATGACCTCCAGCATGCCCGACGGTGATCAGCGGGGACCCGCTGCCCGCCCCACCGCCTCGACCAGCGGCAGGACCCGGTACGCCACACGCTCGCGCAGAGCCACGTCGGTCCGGGTCCTGACCACGCCGGGGAGCTGGATCAGCTGCTGGATCACGTCCTCCAGATGCCCGTTGTCACGGGCCACGACGCGGGTCAGGAGATCGCCGCCCCCGGTGGTCGAGAACGCCTCGATGATCTCCGGGACGGTCGCGAGCGCGTCACCCACCTCGTCCAGATGCCCCTGGGTGACCTCCAGGTGCACGAAGGCGAGCACGGGGTGACCGAGGGCAGCGGGGGAGAGGGCGGGGCCCGTACCCGTGATCACTCCGTCCCGCTCCAGACGGTCCAGCCGGGCCTGAAGGGTGCCGCGCGCCACCCCGAGGACGCGTGCGTACTCGCGCACGCTGGTACGCGGCTGCTCGATGAGCAGTCGCAGGATGCGGGTGTCGAGGGCGTCCACGGCCATGTCCGGCTGTGCTCCTCCCGGTTCGGTGATCGGTCGCCCGACTGTACCCAGGGCAGGACGACGGCACAGGGCACCCGGTGGCGGGGCGGGCGCCAGGCTGCCCCCGGGGGGCGCGTCCGCGGACTCAGCGTGCGGTTGCCGGAGCCGTCGACTCGCGCCATACGACCGAGGTGATCAGGTCGTGGCCGCCGGGCTCCGGCATGCCCCGCAGCTCGGCCAGTAGCCGCCGGATCGCACGGCGTCCGAGCTGTTCGTGGTCGACCGCCACGGTGGTCAGCGAGGGCACCATCGCGGCTCCGAGAGGGTTGTTGTCCCAGCCGGTGACGCTCAGATCCGCCGGCACGCGCCAGCCCCGTTCCACCGCGCCGCGGATGGCACCCGCGGCGAGCAGGTCGTTGGCGCAGACGACCGCGGTGACGCCGCAGTCCGCCGGCAGGGCGAGCACGGCCTGTCGGGCCTTGTCGGCGAGCCAGTCGCAGTCCACGACGCCGTAGGACTCCAGCCCGAGACGCCCGACCGTCTCCAGGTAGACCTGCCGGCGCAACCGGGCCGAGGTATGCGTGTGGTCCCCCGCGGCGTGCAGGAAACGGCGGTGCCCCTGTCCGGCCAGCCGCTCGATGACATCGGCGAGCGTCGAGGCGTCCGCGAGTCCGCCGATGCCGCGCATCTGTTCGTCGTATTCCGCCTCGATCACGACGGGGGTGCCCCCGCCCTGCCTCCGCGAGGAGAGCTGAGGCAGGGGGGTCAGCGACAGGATCCCCTCGAACAGGCCGGAATCGGCGAGGTCGAGCACCCGGGCGGCCCTGGACTCCGGCGCTCCGCCCAGCGTCACCACCTCGACGACGTACCCGGCCTCATGGGCGGCGGCCGCGGCGCCGGTGAGCACCTCCAGGGAACTGACCGCCGTACCCGCTGGGACGAGCAGCGCCAGTCGTCCGGTCCTGCTGTCCCGCATCGCCCTGGCCACCAGATTGGGCCGGTAGTCGAGCTGTGCGATGGCCTGCCCGATGCGTTCTTGCAGGTCCTCGCCGATCGTCCGGTCGGCACGCAGGTATCGCGACACGGTCTGGTGCGACACCCCCGCGAGACGTGCGACGTCGCGGATGGTCGGCCGGCGTGTCGATGCTTCCCGGGTCACCCGAGGTTCCTTCCTGGAGCCGCCGCACGATGATTGACACCTTGAGTGACCGTTCACTACCGTCTCGATCCGGGCACGGCACTCACTCATGCGCAGTTCCACGTTATCAAGAGCGGGAGAGTCGCGGGATCTCAAGTGACCGTTCACATCGATCATCCAGGTCCGCGTCAGGGACAGCGCGGCCCCGAGGACCGGACGAAACGACAGACCGAGAGGCAAGGCACGTGGTGACCAAACACAGCCCGGTGGACCAGAACCCGACCGCACCTGCGCCCCCGTCGAGCACCAGCACCCAGGCCGGACCGGGCGTGGTTCCGGAGTTCGCGCCCCCGCCCCCGGGCCGCCGCCGCACCCGCTACGCGGTGGCCGGTACCGGCCACCGTGCAGGCATGTACGTCTCGGCCCTGACCGGGGAGCACGCGGACGTCGGCGAACTGGTGGCGTGGCTGGACCCGAACCCGGCCAGGATCGACTACTACGACGCGTACGTCGGGCAGGCGCTCGGCTCCGGGACCCCCGCGGGCCTGCCGCGCTACCTGCCCGAGGGACTGGAGGCGATGATCGCCGAGCAGGCCGTCGACGTCGTCGTCGTCACGAGTGTCGACCGTACGCACGCCGAACTGGTGGACCGTGCCCTGCGGGCGGGGGCCGACGTGGTGGTGGAGAAGCCGCTCACGACGGATGCTGACGGGTGCCGGCGCATCACCGCGGCCGTGGCCGAAACCGGCCGGGACGTGGTGATGACCTTCAACTACCGTTACGCACCGCGCAACTCCTCGCTCCGTCATCTGATCTCCAGTGGTGCCGTCGGACAGGTGACGGGTGTGCACTTCGAGTGGGCGCTCGACACCATGCACGGTGCTGACTACTTCCGGCGCTGGCACCGGGACAAGGCCAACTCCGGTGGTCTGCTAGTGCACAAGGCGAGCCATCACTTCGACCTGGTCAACTGGTGGCTGGACGACGTCCCCGCCCGTGTCTTCGCCTCCGGCGGCCTGAGGTTCTACGGCGACAGGAACGCGGCCGACAGGGGCATGGGCCCGCGTCCGGAGCGCGGGACCGGCGCACAGGGGGACCCCTTCTCGCTCGACCTGAGGGACGACCCGCGCCTGGAGGCGCTGTACCTGCGGGCGGAGGAGCACGACGGGTACCTCCGTGACCAGGACCCGTTCGCTCCCGGCATCACCATCGAGGACAACCTGTCCGTCCTGGTCGACTACGAGGGGGGAGCGACGCTCAGCTACTCGCTCAACGCGCACAGCCCGTGGGAGGGGTACAGGGTCACCGTCAACGGCACGCAGGGCAGGGCGGAACTCCACGTCGTGGAACGCGGCCACCTCCGGCTCGACACGAACGGCGGCATCGACCTCGATCCGTCCGCAGCCGGCACCGGTCCCGCCGACGACATCCGGCCGACGGGCCACAGGCTGGTACTGCAGAGGCACTGGGGACGGGCCGAGGAGGTTCCCGTCCCGGAAGGCATCGGAGGCCACGGGGGCGGGGACGCGATCCTCCTCAAGGACGTCTTCCGGCGCGAGTTGCGCGTGGGGGCGGATCCTCTGAGCCGTTCCGCCGGATACCTGGACGGAGTGCGTGCCGTCGCGGTCGGCGCGGCGGCGAACCAGTCACTCGTCACCGGGCTCCCGGTCATGGTCGAGGACCTCGGCCTGGGCGTCCGCCTCACCGACGGCTCGCCCACGGCCGGGCCGAGCCGTCCAGTGGTGTCACCCTGATGCTCCTAGGGGCGTCGCGCCGGACCGGGCCGGGAGCAGGCGCGTGCTCTCCGCCCGGTCAGGCGTCCCAGGCGCGGGGGCGGTTCAGCCCTTCCCACTCGGGGCGCAGGAGCGAGAACACGGCGAGGTCGTGGCGGAGGCCGCGATGAAGACAGGCGGAGCGGCTGGTGCCCTCGTGCACGAAGCCGGATCCGGTGAGGACGGCGCGTGCGGGGGCGTTCCCGGTGTGGGTCTCCGCCGTGAGGCGGTGCAACGGGAGTTCACCGAACGCCAGGTCCACGAGGGCGTCGAGGGCGTCGGAGCCGTGGCCGCGCCCCCGGTGCTCAGGGGCCAGCATCAGCTCGATCTGTGCCGTGCCGTTGACGATGTTCTGCCCGCTCAGCGCGATGTGGCCGACAGGGGTGCGGTCAGGGAGCAGGACGAGGAAGTCGTCACGGTCGTCGTCATCAAGGTTGCGCTCGATGCGCTCGCGCATCGCGGTGAGGGAGCGTGGCCAGATACCGATCTCATGGGCGGCCACCGGGTCGGACCGCCAGCTGTGCAGGAGCTCGGCGTCCTCCATGTCGACTGCCGCGAGACCGACGGTCCTGGCTCGCCAGGCGACTTCTCTGTCAGCCGCTTCGCCATACGTGTCGTCGGCGTTGCCCTCGTCTTCGGTCATGGGCGGATGGTAGGGGGCGAGTCCGAGCCGGAACCACCGGATTTCTCCGCTTCCCGGATCGGCGGGACGGGCGGTGGCCGGCCTGCGGCGCGTATCCGGGCGGTTCGGCTCGAAGCTGTTCCGGCCGGCCCGTCGCCCTGCCGTTGAACG
>NZ_JBHWZS010000382.1:0-7335 GCF_042728155.1 Streptomyces sp. NPDC060209 | reverse complement strand
GGAACACCCCGGTGGACGCGGCACGGTGACGAGCAGGGCCCGGTCGTCGTCCGTCGCGGTCAGGGTGGAACCACGGGGGTCAGCCGGGCGGGTTGCGTGTCTGCTCGGGCGTGCGCGCCCCAGTGGCGCGGTCGCTGGTCCAGCTGGCGAGTATCCACAGAGCTTCGGCGGACGCGGAGGCCGGTTCGGGGGTGTAGATGGCGAGGCTCTGCTCGGGGTCGTCCTCGGCGGCGAGGACGACGTAGTCGAGGGTGAGGTCTCCGACGAGCGGGTGGTGCAGGCGCTTGGTCCCCGTGGTGTGAGCGCGGACGTCATGGTCGGCCCAGAGCCGACGGAAGGCGTCGCTGTGCAGGGACAGTTCGCCGATCAGCTCGGTGAGCTGCGGATCGTCGGCATGGCGTCCGGCATACAGGCGCAGGCCGGCCACCGTGTCCCGGGCCGCTTTCTCCCAGTCGGTGTAGAGGCTGAGGGCGGCTTCGTCGAGGAAGACGAAGCGGGCGAAGTTCCGCTCACGGTGCGGCCGGGACTCGAAGTCCGCGAACAGGGCGTAGCCGAGCCGGTTGGCGGCCAGGATGTCCATGCGCCGGCCCTGCACGACGGCCGGGACGTTGAGCGCGTCCAGGGCCCGGTAGAGGGCGGGACGGACCCTTTGCGGGGCGAGGGGCCGCCTGCGGCGTGGCCGGCCGGTGCCGAGCTGGGCGAGGTCGAAGAGATGGGCACGCTCGGTGTCGTCCAGTTGGAGGGCACGGGCGACGGCCTCCAGGACGGCTTCGGAGACACCATGGGTGCGGCCGCGTTCCAGGCGGATGTAGTAGTCGACGCTGACTCCGGCGAGCTGGGCGACTTCCTCGCGGCGCAGTCCCGGGACCCGGCGGGCCCCGGCATGGGGGGTGAGACCGGCCTGCTCGGGAGTGATCCGGGCCCGGCGGGTGCGCAGGAACTCGCGGATCTCGCTGCTGCGGTCCATGCATCCACCGTACGGCGGGCCGGGCGCCGCTGAGCACGCATGGGAGGTACTGGCAGACCCCCGGTGAAGGGGTGCCCCTCATGGCGGCCCGGGCCGGGCCGGCGGGTGGTTGCCTGGATAGCGGGCCCTCCGAGGTGCACCGAGTATGGCAATCGAAGGGTCCGCCTCATTCGCCCGGCGCGTCGCCTCACGGGCCACGCACCACCGACCGGGCCCGACCACCACCACCACGACAAGGGAGCATCCGATGAAGCACGTATCGCTGGGCGGGCTGGACGTCTCGCGCATCGGCCTCGGCGCCATGACCATGGCCGGCACCTACACCACCGGCGGGGGACTCGACGACACCGAGTCGATCCGCACCATCCACCGGGCACTGGATCTCGGGGTCACGCACATCGACACCGCCGAGATCTACGGCCCCTTCCACAGCGAGGAGATCGTCGGCAAGGCGATCAAGGGACGGCGCGACGACGTCGTCGTGGCGACCAAGTTCGGTCTGGTCTCCCACTCCGGCGGCGGCCCCGGCGTCGTCGACAGCAGCGCCGGCAACGTGAAGGCCGCAGTCGAGGGCTCCCTCAAGCGGCTCGGCACCGACCACATCGACCTCTACTACCAGCACCGCGTGGACCCGAATACACCCATCGAGGAGACCGTCGGAGCCCTGGCCGAGCTGGTAGCGGAGGGCAAGGTCCGCCACATCGGGCTCTCCGAGGCCGGCCCCGCGACGATCCGCCGCGCGCACGCCGTGCACCCGGTGGCCGCGCTGCAGACGGAGTACTCGCTGTGGACCCGCGACGTCGAGGCAGAAATCCTCCCGCTGCTGCGCGAGCTCGGCATCGGGTTCGTCCCCTACTCGCCGCTCGGGCACGGTCTGCTGACCGGACAGATCCGCACTGTCGACGACTTCCCCGACGACGACTGGCGCAAGACCAACCCGCGCTTCACCGGTGAGAACTTCCGTCGCAATCTGCGGATCGTCGACGAGGTGCAGGCGATCGGCTCCGAGATCGGCGCGACCCCTGCGCAGACCGCGCTGGCGTGGCTGCTGTCCCGTTGGGGTGACATCGCGCCCATTCCCGGTACCCGCCGGGTCGCGCGCGTCGAGGAGAACACCGCCGCCGATGGCATCGAGCTCACCGCCTCGCAGCTCGACCGGCTGGACAACCTCACCCCTGCCTCGGGCGAGCGCCATGACGAGGCGAACATGGCCCGCATCGACCGCTGATCCGCTGAGCGGAAGAGCCCCCGTTCCGGACCCCGGTGTTCGTGATGACCCATCACGAGCGCCCTTCGTTCACGCTCTCCGACACCACCTTCCACTTCGTCGGCGGCGACCCGGCCGCGGTCCTCGGGCAGGCGCGGGAGGCGGCGCAGGGCAAGGACGTCAGACTCGGCGGTGGGGTGACGACCATCCGGCAGTTCCTCGACGCCGGCCTCGTCGACACCATGCATGTGGTTGTCTCGCCGGTGAAGCTCGGGTCGGGCCTCCGACTCTGGGAGTCACCCGATGAGCTGGGCGACAGGTTCCACCTGAAGGTCGTGCCCAGCCCGAGCGGCGTGACGCATCACCTGTTCTGGCGAAAGTGACGACGGAGCCCGATCGGGGACGTCGGCACAAGCCGATGCGGGCCTTCCGGCACATGAATGCGTACGGCCCGTGAGCGGTGCCCGTCACCGGTACCCGGTCGCGTCCGCCTCCTTGCCGGCGGCGTCGACCTCGACCAGATAACGCCAGCAGTCCGGGCGCGAGCCGTCGAGGTCGGTGAAGCCGTATTCCTGTGCGAGTTGCCCGCTGGAGAGCGACTGGCCGTTCCGGCGCGCGATGTCGGCGTCGCCGGCCAGCGCCGCGACCGCGCGTCCCACGTACGTCGGGCTCTCCGAAATGCAGAAGTGCGGCACCGTGTCCAGCGCGTCGCGCCAGCTGTCCTCGGTGACGCCGAACGCGTCGAGCATCATCTCCGAACGCAACCAGCCCGGGGTGAGCGCCACCGCCGTCCCGCCATGTGGCTTCAGCTCGTGCGCGAGGACGAACGCCATGCGCAACACGCTGTTCTTGACCAGGTCGTAGAAGTAGGAGTTGCGGTAGTGCGCGCCGTTGTACGCGGACGTCCCGTCGGTCATCTCGACCACGAGCCCGCCCGGTCGACGTACCAGCAGCGGCAGCACGAAGTGGCTGGTGATCGCATGGGTGTCCACGCCCAGCCGGAGCAGGCGCAGTCCGTCGTCGAGGTCGTGTTCCCACACCGGCTTGTCGAACGCGAACAGCTTCTCTCCGCCCCAGATGTCGTTGACCAGCACGTCGAGCCGCCCCTGCTCGGCGTCGATGCGCTCGGCCAGCGCACGGACCTGCTCGGGCACCAGGTGGTCGGTCGGCACCGCGATGCCGGTTCCGCCCGCCGCGGTGACGAGCTCCGCGGTCTCCTCGATCGTCTCGGACCGGTCGTACTCCGAGCGCCGTTCCCGAGTCGTGCGGCCGGTGACGTAGACCGTCGCACCCGCCGCGCCCAGTTGCACGGCGATGCCGCGTCCGGCTCCCCGCGTGGCCCCCGCGACCAGCGCGGTCTTTCCGTGGAGGTCCGGCGCCGATGTGTCGGGCGTGAATCCCATTGAGTTCCCTGTCTGTCAGCACGGCTTGGCCCGCGTCCGTCCTCGACGCCGGCCGGTGACACCATGCTGGACCTGAAACCCGACACCTTGTGTCGCATTTCTTCGGCGTCGTACTCGGCGAAGAGAGTCGCCGGAAACCGCCGGTCAGGTCCGATCAGAGCGGGTCGGAGCGGTCGAGGGTTCGGGACACGAGCTCGCGTGCGTACGCGGCGTCCAGTCGGCCGGGGCGGAAGAGGATGCGGTACATGATCGGCGCCACGACACCGTCGATCATCAGTTCCGTGTCGGGCACCGGCTCGCCCCGCCGGGCCGCTCGGTCCAGCACGGCGTCGATCTGCTCCGCGGCGTAGGCGGAACACTGGCCGGCATTGGTGCCGTCCGGGTCCCCGAGCAGCGCGTCCCTGATGTAGGCACGCCCGGACGGAGAGGCCATCTCATCGAGGAACTGCTCCGCCCATGCGTTGAGATCGTCCCGGAGGCTGCCGAGATCGGCGGGATCCGTTTCCGGGCGCAGCCGCTCGACCGCGACGTCGGAGAGGAGTTCCTGCAAGTCGCCCCAGCGACGATAGACGGTGGACGGGGTCACACCCGCGCGGGCCGCCACCATGGGGACGGTCAGTGCGTCACGGCCCACTTCGCCGACGAGATCACGAACCGCGGCATGGACGGACTCCTGCACGCGTGCGCTGCGCCCGCCGGGGCGGGTCATGGGCTTGGGGCTCATGCGTTCCACCTTAATGCGAATCCATTGCTTCAAGGATCTCTTGACCAGCCGCGAAGTGTCTGCCGCGTGCTTCCCCGGGCGGTCGCGAGCCGCCCAGGACGTACGCCCCGCTCTCAGGCCGCGATCGGAGCGAGTCGCCCCGTGCAGGCGGCCGTCTCCTCGTAGGCCCGGCCCACGCGCAGCACCGTCGCGTCCTGGAAGGGCCGCCCCATCAGCTGCATACCGATCGGCATCCCGTCGTGGTCGTGGCCGACCGGAAGGGTCAGGGCCGGTACGCCGGTGATGTTGGCCGGGGCGGAGAGGCGCACGTAGCTGTCGGACACCGCCTCGGTGGTGCCGTCGGCCCATTCGGACGTTTCCTGACCCGCCGCGGCAGCCGTCATCGGCACCGTCGGGGCGGCGAGGACGTCAATCCCGTCGAACATGCGCACCCAGGCGTCGCGCATCATCGTGCGGGCGCGCTGGGCGCGGAGGTAGTCGCCCGCCGAGGTGAGCTCGCCGGCCTCCAGCAGAATACGGACGTCCGGCGCGTACAGCCCGGCCATGTCCCGCAGCGAGCGCTCGTGATAGGCCGTGGCCTCGGGGACCATCAGCCCCCACTGCGTGGCCTGGATGTAGCGCGCCATCGGGATCTCGACGTCGACGAGCTCCGCCCCGAGTTCCGCCAGCCGCTCGATCGCACTGCGTACGGCCTCCTCCACCCCGGTCGCGACCCGGTCGAAGTAGTAGTTGCGGGGCACTCCGACCTTCAGGCCCTGAAGGTCACCTGCTTCGAGGAAGCCCGTCGAGGGTCCGGGCACGCTCGCCGGGTCGCTCGGGTCGTGGCCGGCTGTCGCGGCCAGCACCAGAGCAGCGTCCCGCACGGTGCGGGTGATCGGGCCGACGTGGTCCAGGGACCAGGAGAGCGAGGTCACTCCGGAGCGGGACACGAGGCCGTAGGTCGGCTTGAGCCCCACTACTCCGTTCAGGGCGGCGGGCACCCGGATGGAACCTCCGGTGTCCGTGCCCAGCGCGTACGTCGCCGCGCCGGCGGCGACCGCTACCGCCGAGCCGCCGCTCGACCCCCCGGCGACACGGCTGTGGTCCCAGGCGTTCTTCGTCTGCGGAGTGGTCAGACCGTAGGCGAACTCGTGGGTGTGCGTCTTGCCCAGGAGGACGGCCCCGGCGGAGTCGAGACGTGCGGCCACATGGCTGTCGCGGTCCGCGATGTGCCCGGCCCGGACATCCGAACTCGCCGTGGTGGGCATCCCCTTGGCGTCGATCAGGTCCTTGAGCCCCACGGGAATTCCGTGCAGCGGTCCACGCGGCCCACTCCCCGCGATCTCCCGTTCGGCGCGGTAGGCGGCGACCAGGGCCGCGTCAGCGGCGACGGTGACATAGGCACCGAGCCGTCCGTCGACCGCGGAGATGCGGCCGAGTACGGATTCGGTGAGTTCGACCGGAGACAGTTCCCTCGCGCGCACGGCGTGGGCAGCCTCGGTGAGCGACAGCTCAAAGGGTTGCATCGACGTCCTCCCGTCCGGCCCTGTAGGAGGCCGCAGGGGGCGTGTCGCCGAAGTCGAGCTCGCGCAGCGTGGTGATGACGGAGTGGATGTGGTTGGCCGTCGCGGCCACCCCTTCGTGCCGGTCGCCCTCGAGGGGGAGACCTGCCCGCAGCGCCCCTCGGGCCGCCTCCTGGGGAGTGAAATCGCTGGTCATAGCGCCTTCCGGTCTGTGCGGCGCGCAGGCCCCCGGAACTGCTCCAGGACCTTCGGCACCTAAAAGCGAATCATTTGCTTTAACCGACCGTAGGCCCTACGGTCGGTTAAAGCAAACCGATTGCTTTTAGCTCGGGAAGGATCCTCATGCAGAGCGCCTCCGCGGGCCGTTCGTCTCCCCGCACCTCCACCACCTGGCGTCGGGCCCTCCTGCTCAACGGTGCGGGTGTCGTCGCCGACACTGCCGCTCCCCCGCCACGCCTGCCCGGCAGCCGCGCGCGTCCGACGCCCCCTCGCCGTCGCGAGTCGGCACACCCGCGGACTCGCCACCACCGACAAGTAAGGAAGACAACCATGTCCGCGAACTCCCGGCCCGGCTCCACCACCATCCCTCAGACCCCCGCGTGGGCTGTCGGCGACCACACCGTCCGGCGTATCGACGAGATCGTCCTGCCCGCACAGACCGGTCCCTGGCTGCTGCCTGGAGCGACCACCGACCTCGTGGCCGAAACGCCTTGGCTGCGCCCCGACTTCGCCGACGACCAGGGCATCCTCCGACTGGCGAGCCACAGCTTCGCCGTCGAGGCCGACGGCATGCGCGTTCTGGTCGACACCGGCATCGGCAACGGCAAGCAGCGCGCCAATCCAGCCTGGCACGACCTGAACAGCGACTACGACACACGGCTGCGGGCCGCGGGCTTCGCCCCGGAGACCGTGGACCTCGTCATCCTGACCCACCTCCATACCGACCACGTGGGCTGGAACACCCGCGCCGAGGGCGACGACTGGGTGCCCACCTTCCCCAACGCGCGCTACCTCACCGCCCGTACCGAATGGGACTACTGGGCCGGCGTCGAGATGGAGGAGGCGCGACAGCAGATGTTCCGTGACTCGGTGCACCCGGTCCGGGACGCGGGCCTGTTCGACCTGGTCGACGTCGCGGACGACGGCACGGACATCGCCCCGGGCATACGTCTGCTGCCCACTCCGGGCCACACCCCGGGACAGGTGGCGGTCGAACTGAGCAGCGGGGGTGAGCGTGCGCTGGTCACCGGCGACAGCATCCACCACCCGGTCCAGATGTCGCATCCCGGCCTCTGCAGCTGCGTGGACATCGCCCCCGAACTGGCCGCCAGGACCCGCAATCAGGTGCTCGACGCGCTCGCCGGCACGTCGACCCTCCTGCTCGGAAGCCACTTCCCGCCGCCCACCGCCGGACACGTACACCGTGAAGGCGACGCCTACCGACTGGCGCCGGCCGCCCCCGGGAACACCACCGTCCGCGGCTGAACCCGGCAGACCGAGGATCGGACACCACGCGGGCGAGAGGCCAAGGC
>NZ_JBHWZS010000381.1:0-7376 GCF_042728155.1 Streptomyces sp. NPDC060209 | reverse complement strand
GATGCAAATCGAGGCGCCCCGCTCCTGGTTGGCGGCCTGGCAGCCGCCGCCGTGTCAGACCTCGACGACGACCGGAAGGATCATCGGGCGCCGGCGGTAGGTGTCGGAAACCCACTTGCCCACCGTGCGACGGACCAGCTGCTGGAGCTGATGCGGCTCCATGACCCCGTCCTGCGCCGACTTGTTCAGGGCTTCCTCGACCTTGGGCACCACGGCGGTGAACGCACCGTCGTCGATGCCCGAGCCGCGGGCCTGGATGTGAGGACCGCCCACGATCTTGCCGGATGAGCTGTCCACCACGATGAAGACCGAGATGATCCCCTCGTCGCCGAGGATGCGGCGGTCCTTGAGGGACGTCTCCGTGACATCGCCGACCGAGAGGCCGTCGACGTACACGTAACCGGCCTGGACCTTGCCGACGATCTTGGCCTTGCCGTCGATCAGGTCGACGACGACGCCGTCCTCGGCGATGACGATGTGGTCCTTCGGCACGCCGGTCAGCGCACCGAGCTCGGCGTTGGCCCTGAGGTGGCGCCATTCGCCGTGCACCGGCATCAGGTTCTTCGGCTTGCAGATGTTGTAGAAGTACAACAGCTCGCCGGCCGAGGCGTGGCCTGAGACGTGGACCTTGGCGTTGCCCTTGTGGATGACGTTCGCACCCCAGCGGGTCAGGCCGTTGATCACGCGGTAGACCGCGTTCTCGTTGCCGGGGATCAGGGACGACGCCAGGATCACGGTGTCGCCCGGGACGATCCGGATCTGGTGGTCCCGGTTCGCCATACGGGAGAGGGCGGCCATCGGCTCGCCCTGCGAACCCGTGCAGACCAGCACGACCTCGTCGTCCGGCAGGTCGTCCAGGGTCTTGACGTCGACGACCAGGCCCGCGGGCACCTTCAGATAGCCCAGGTCACGGGCGATGCCCATGTTCCGGACCATGGAACGTCCGACGAAGGCGACCCGGCGGCCGTACTCGTGTGCGGCGTCCAGGATCTGCTGGATGCGGTGGACGTGGCTGGCGAAGCTGGCCACGATGATGCGCTTCTGGGCGTTCGCGAAGACCGTGCGCAGGACGTTCGAGATGTCCCGCTCCGGTGGCACGAAACCGGGGACCTCGGCGTTCGTCGAGTCGGAGAGAAGAAGGTCGATGCCCTCCTCGCTCAGCCGGGCGAAGGCGTGCAGGTCGGTGAGACGGCCGTCCAGCGGGAGCTGGTCCATCTTGAAGTCACCGGTCACGACGGCCATGCCCGCAGGCGTGCGGATGGCCACCGCGAGGGCGTCCGGGATGGAGTGGTTGACCGCGACGAACTCGCAGTCGAAGATGCCGATGCGCTCACGCTGTCCCTCGGTCACCTCAAGGGTGTAGGGACGGATCCGGTGCTCCTGGAGCTTGGCCTCGATGAGTGCGAGGGTCAGCTTGGAGCCGATGAGGGGGATGTCCGGCTTCAGCCGGAGCAGATACGGAACGGCGCCGATGTGGTCCTCGTGGCCGTGCGTGAGGACGATGCCCTCGACGTCGTCCAGGCGGTCCCGGATGGTGGTGAAGTCCGGCAGGATCAGGTCGATGCCCGGCTGCTCCTCCTCGGGGAAGAGCACACCGCAGTCGACGATGAGCAGGCGGCCGCCGTACTCGAAGACCGTCATGTTGCGGCCGATTTCGCCCAGGCCACCCAGCGGGGTGACCCGCAGGCCGCCCTTGGGAAGCTTCGGCGGGGTACCGAGTTCAGGATGCGGATGACTCAAAAGACTCTCCTTACCACGCGCGCCACGTACCGCTGAGGGCACGTGGCGCGCATGTCATTCGTGCACTTGCTGTTGTCAGGTGGTGTTTCCGCCGCGAGTGTCCTCGCGTATTCAGTTGTGAAGTCTGTGGTTAGAGCTGTACCCCACCGGCAGCCAGATCGATCTTGAGCTGGGCCGTCTCCTGAGCGGTGAGTTCCACCAGAGGGAGGCGCAGCGGACCGGCGGGCAGGCCCTTCAGGGTGAGCGCGGCCTTCGTGGTGATCACGCCCTGGGTGCGGAACATCCCGGTGAAGACCGGGAGCAGCTTCTGGTGGATCTCCGTGGCCTTCTGCACGTCTCCGCCGAGGTGCGCCTCGATGAGCGCGCGCAGTTCCGGGGTGACGACATGGCCGACGACGGAGACGAAGCCGACGGCGCCGACCGAGAGCAGCGGGAGGTTGAGCATGTCGTCACCGGAGTACCAGGCGAGGCCGGACTGGGCGATGGCCCAGCTGGAGCGGCCCAGGTCTCCCTTGGCGTCCTTGTTGGCGACGATCCTGGGGTGCTCGGCGAGGCGTACGAGCGTCTCTGTGTCGATCGGCACACCGCTGCGGCCGGGAATGTCGTACAGCATCACCGGGAGTCCCGTGGAGTCCGCGATGGCGCCGAAGTGGCGGAGGAGGCCCTCCTGCGGCGGCTTGTTGTAGTAGGGCGTGACCGCGAGGAGGCCGTGTGCGCCGGTGCGCTCGGCGGTACGGGCCAGCTCGATGCTGTGCCGGGTGTCGTTGGTGCCGACGCCCGCGATGACGTGGGCCCGGTCTCCTACGGCTTCCAGCACGGCCCTGACGAGCTGGTCTTTCTCCGCGTCGCTGGTGGTCGGGGACTCGCCGGTGGTGCCGTTGACGACCAGGCCGTCGTTGCCTGCGTCCACCAGATGGGTGGCGAGCCGCTGGGCGCCGTCGAGGTCGAGTGCGCCGTCCGCCGTGAAGGGCGTGACCATAGCGGTGAGGACCCTCCCGAAGGGGGTCTGCGGAGTGGAGATCGGAGCCATGGGTAACACGCTACTCGTTGCTCGGAGCGTCGTGCCCCCTCGGGGGGACGAGGAAGACGAGGAAGAGGAGCCCGGCACTGCCTGCTCGGGGGTTCAAGCAGTGCCGGGTCCGTTTGATCAGCCTAGATGAACTTCACGAAACGTCGCAATACGGACACCGCCTACGGGGCGACCCGTCCGTTTTTGTTGAAGGCGGCATGAGTGAGCGGCATCAGGCTCTGCCAGTGCTGTTCCATCTGTTCGCCGACCATTTCGATCTCGCGCTGCGGGAAGGACGGCACCTTGGCCAGCTCGTGCTGTGTACGCAGGCCGAGGAAGTGCATGAGCGAGCGGGCGTTGCAGGTGGCGTACATCGTGGAGAACAGCCCGACGGGGAGCACGGCGCGGGCGACCTCACGGGCGACTCCGGCGGCGAGCATCTCCTGGTAGGCGTCGTACGCCTGGCGGTACGACGCCTCCATGGCGCGGCTCGTGAGCTCGTGCTGCTCCGGGGTTCCCTCGACGAATTCGTACTTGCCGGGGCGGCCCTGCTGGATGAGCTTGCGGGACTCCCCCGGGACGTAGAAGACCGGCTCGAGCTCCCTGTAGCGGCCCGATTCCTCGTTGTACGACCAGCCCACGCGGTGCCGCATGAACTCGCGGAACACGAAGATCGGGGCGCTGATGAAGAAGGTCATCGAGTTGTGCTCGAACGGGCTGCCGTGCCGGTCCCGCATCAGGTAGTTGATGAGCCCCTTCGAGCGCTCGGGGTCCTTCGTGACCTCTTCCAGAGACTGCTCGCCGGCCGTGGACACACGGGCTGCGAACAGCACGTCGGAGTCGCTGGCGGCTGATTTCACCAGGTCAACGGTGACATCGCTGCGGAAGTGGGCCTTCGTGGGCTCGGGGGTGTCGGTCACCGGCGGGGGTCCTTCCAATGGCGTCGCTCGGGCGGCGTCCACTCTACGGGCCCCATGGACGGCATCCGTCAGCGGGAAATTTTGGACGGGTTCGGCGATTCGGGGCACCGATCGGGCCTCTCGTACGTCTGACTCATTAGCAGCACCCGTTCCAGAGTTCAAGGAGAGCTTCCTCATGTTCCGCCGGCGTGAATCCGTCCCGTTCTCGTTCGTAGCCGAGGCCGACCGGTTCCGCAGTAATGTCACTCCGCCTCCCCGCCAGCGTGCCAGTCGCTCCCAGCTGGCCGCTCGTTCCCTCGTAGGGCTGACGCTGGTCGCCGGCTTCGCCGGATCGCTGCTCTTCGGCCTCCCCGCTCTCGACACCGAGCGGACGCCGTCCCACAGTCAGACGTCCGAGGCTTCCCAGCATCGCTGACCCGTACGGGCCCCCTGGGGTGGTCGGCCGGGGGGCTGCTCGGTAGCCTCACCGGGCACAGCAATCGAGCGTGCTTGTGAGTGAGGATCAGTCGTGCCCCTGCCCTTCCTGACGGCCGACCGCGCATTCGACGCGGGCGCAGAGGACATCGCGCTGCCGTTCGACGACCACGACAGCTGGCGCCGGCCTTACCGTCCCGGCCCGTGGCGGGTCGCCGCGGCAGCCACGCTGCTGCTGCTGGCGTCCTTCGTACTGCTCGCCGCGATGATCATCACGCTCGCCGGATCGCTGTCCGGTGCCACCGCGTGTTTCGCGCTCGCCGCCGTGGCGATCGCCTGCGCGCTGCGGCTGCTGCGGGTCGGTGCCTGGGTGAGCCTGCACGGCGTACGCCGGGTGGGTTTCTTCCGTACGACCACCGTGCGGTGGGAGAACGCCGCAGCGGTCCGCACGGTGCAGCAGCCGGTGAAGTGGCTCGGTTTCCCGCGCACCGTCCAGGGACAGGCCCTGGTCGTGGTGCGCAAGAGCGGCGAGCCGTTGGCGCCGCTGGTCACCGACCACAACGCGGACTTCCTGGCCCGCGCCGAGGCGTTCGAGCGTGCCACGGACTCGATCGAGGCCTGGGGCGACGAATACCGCACCAACTGACGGCCGGGGCCCCACAGGCCCGCAGAGGCACCTCACAAGCCGGTACGGCGCCGCTCAGGCGCGTACCGGCTTGTTCGTGTGCAGGGCGATGGCACGCTGCATCGCCTTACGGGCGCGTGGGGTGTCCCTCGCGTCCTGGTAGGCGACCGCCAGCCGGAACCAGCAGCGCCAGTCGTCCGGGCTGTCCTCGGTCTCCTCGCGGCGCCGCGCGAAGACGGCGTCGGCCGAGTCGCGGTCGATACGCCCGGACGGGGTGCGCACCAGCTCGTCGACGGGGAGGCCCCCTTCCGAGTCCAGTTCGGCGGCCAGGGCGTTGGCCCTGCGTACGAACTGGGTGTTCTTCCAGAGGAACCAGACGCCGATCACCGGCAGGATCAGCACCGCCACACCGAAGGTGACCGTGAGCAGCGTGCCGTGCCGGATGAGCAGGACGCCACGGCTGCCGGCCAGGACGAAGTAGAAGACCAGGACGGCAGCGGTGACGACGTAGGTGAGCTTTGCGCGCATGGGGTTGGGCCCAGTCAGTTCAGGTCGAGGAAGTGTTCCAGGCCGAAAGTGAGGCCGGGAGTGGTCACCACACGGCGGGTGCCGAGCAGGATGCCCGGCATGAAGCTGCTGTGGTGGAGCGAGTCATGGCGCAGGGTGAGCGTCTCGCCCTCGCCGCCCAGCAGGACCTCCTGGTGGGCGAGGAGACCGCGGAGCCTGACGGAGTGGACCGGGACGCCGTCGACGTCCGCGCCGCGTGCTCCGTCCAGCGCCGTGGCCGTGGCATCCGGCTGCGGCGCGGCGCCGGCCTTCTCGCGGGCAGCGGCGATGAGCTGGGCGGTGCGGGTGGCGGTGCCGGAAGGAGCGTCCGCCTTGTTCGGGTGGTGGAGCTCGATGACCTCGACGGATTCGAAGTAGCGGGCGGCCTGCTCCGCGAACCTCATCGTCAGGACGGCGCCGATGGAGAAGTTCGGCGCGATGAGCACACCGGTCTCCGGCGAGCCGGAGAGCCAGGTGTTCAGCTGCGCGAGCCGTTCGTCGGTCCAGCCCGTGGTGCCTACGACGGCGTGGATCCCGTGCCGGACGCAGAAGCCGAGGTTGTCCATCACCGACGCGGGTGTGGTGAGCTCGACGACGGCCTGGGCGCCGGTCTCCGTGAGGGTCTCCAGCTTGTCGCCGCGGCCGAGCGCGGCCACCAGCTCCATGTCGTCGGCGGCCTCCACGGCTCGTACCGCCTCGGAACCGATGCGTCCCTTGGCGCCGAGAACGGCCACGCGCAGCTTGCTCATGTGTTGATTTCCTTACGGGGTGGTTAGGAGACCGCTTCCTGGAGGCGGTCGGCCTGCTTGTCCTTCAGCGGGCCGATGACCGAGAGCGAGGGCCGCTGTCCGAGGACATCGGCCGCCACGGCCCGGACCTCGTCGGGAGTGACCGCCGCGATCTTGGCCAGCATGTCATCGACGGACATCTGTTCGCCCCAGCAGAGCTCGCTCTTGCCGATGCGGTTCATGAGCGCGCCCGTGTCCTCGAGGCCGAGGACGGTCGAACCGGCGAGCTGGCCGACGGCGCGGCCGATCTCCTCGTCGCCGAGGCCGTCCGTCGCCACGCGGTCGAGCTCGTCGCGGCAGATCTTCAGGACCTCGTGCACCTGGCTGGGCCGGCAGCCCGCGTACACGCCGAAGAGCCCGCAGTCGGCGAAGCCCGAGGTGTACGAGTACACGCTGTAGGCGAGGCCGCGCTTCTCCCGTACCTCCTGGAAGAGGCGTGAGCTCATGCCGCCGCCGAGGGCGGTGTTCAGGACGCCGAGTGCCCAGCGACGCTCGTCAGTCCTGGCCAGGCCGGGCATGCCGAGGACGACGTGGGCCTGCTCGGTCTTGCGGTTGAGCAGCTCGACCTTGCCGGCCGCACGCAGGGTGCGGGAGCCTTCGCGCGGTGCCGTGGGGACGGCATCGGTGCGGGTCAGGGCGCCCGCGCGCTCGAAGGCCCTGCGGACCTGCCGTACGACGGTGGCGTGGTCCACGTTGCCGGCCGCGGCCACCACCAGGTGCGTGGGGTCGTAGTGCTTCTTGTAGAAGCGGGCGATCTGGCCGCGGTTCAGCGCGTTGATCGTGTCCACGGTTCCGAGGACCGGGCGGCCCAGCGGGGTGTCGCCGAGCATGGTGTGCGCGAAGAGGTCGTGCACGCAGTCGCCCGGGTCGTCCTCCGTCATCGCGATCTCCTCGAGGATGACGCCGCGCTCGGCGTCGACGTCCTCGGGGGCGATCAGGGAGCCGGTCAGCATGTCGCAGACGACATCGATGGCCAGCGGGAGGTCCGTGTCCAGGACCCGCGCGTAGTAGCAGGTGTACTCCTTCGCCGTGAAGGCGTTCATCTCGCCGCCGACCGCGTCGATCGCGGACGAGATGTCGAGGGCGCTGCGCTCGGCCGTGCCCTTGAAGAGGAGGTGTTCGAGGTAGTGCGTCGCGCCGTTCAGGGTGGGCGTCTCGTCGCGTGAACCGACGTTGGCCCAGATCCCGAAGGTGGCGGAGCGGACGGAGGGCAGCGTCTCGGTGACGACCCGGAGACCGCCCGGAAGGACGGTACGGCGGACGGTGCCGATGCCGTTGCTGCCCTTGAGAAGCGTTTGGGTACGGGCGACGGCCCGCCCCTCCGAGGAGGGGCG
>NZ_JBHWZS010000380.1:0-7484 GCF_042728155.1 Streptomyces sp. NPDC060209 | reverse complement strand
GCGGTCACCGGACATCCGGTGACCGCCCTCGCGCACGTACGGGCGGGTCAGCCGCCCGCGTGGGCGCCGAGCTCCTTCGCCGCCTCCGTGAGGTCCTTCGCGGTGTCGATCGCCCGCCAGTACGCCCCGTGGGGCAACGGGAAGCCGGCCAGCCGGCGCTCACGGGCCAGCCGGGGAAAGGTCGTCCGCTCGTGGTCGCCGCGGTCCGGCAGCATCGAGGTGAACGCGGGCGCGAAGACGTACACACCTGCGTTGATCAGGTACGGCGACGGCGGCGACTCGATGAAGTCGGTGATGTGCCCGAACGCATCCGTCTCCACGGCACCCCACGGGATCCGCGGCCGGGCGAGCGCGAGCGTCGCGGTGGCGTCCCGCTCGGCGTGGAACGCGGCCATCTCCCTCAGCGAGAAGCGGGTCCAGATGTCGCCGTTGGTCGCGTACCAGGGCTGCGACGGATCGGGCAGCCGCGTCGCGGCATGCTTGAGACCGCCGCCCCGGCCCAAGGGCTCGGTCTCGACGACGGTCGTGACACGCAACGGAAGATCGGCCGAAGCCAGCCATTCCTGCAGCACATCGGCAAGATGGCCGCACGAGATCACGGCGTCGGTGACGCCCTCGGCGGCCAGCCAGGACAGCTGATGGCCGATGATCGGGGTCCCGGTCCCCGGGATCTCGACCATCGGCTTGGGGCGGTCATCGGTGTACGGGCGAAGCCGCGAGCCCTGACCACCCGCCAGGATCACGGCCTGCGTCGGATACGTATGCATGCCAGGCACGATATGCCGTGCCCGGACACACCCGGCTCAGCTGAACTGCGCGACGCCCGATGCGAACGAGGTGTCGCAGACCGGACGGGAGAAACGGTGGGCGCGCGTCGGACCGTACTGGTCCACGGCGGCCTTGCCCAGCGCCTTGGCGATCGACATGCAGTGCCTCGCCAGCGAGGGACGCCCCTCGACGGTGCGCTGGAGGCTCGTCAACGCGACCCCCGGGTCCTTCTCGCGGAGCTCCAGCAGGAGCTTGTCCCGCAGAACGTCCTGAGGGGCAGGGGCCTTCGCCTGCTTGGAGACGGTCTCCGAGGCGGCGGTGAGCAACTGGGTCTCGGTGTCCTGCCCCGACCACTGCACGCGGGTGACCGCGAGGGTCCCGGACAGGACCATGACGACGGGCAGTACGAGAGCTAGGGTTCGGCCGATTCGGCGCGCGGTGTGGGTCACGCAGGCGAGCGTAGCGGGCAGTGATGACTTGGCGACATTTCGTCACCCCTGCGGGGGATGGTTCGAGAGGTCTTTTCGAATCGCGCGTTGACGTGCTGGGGTGAATTGACCGGTGTGCCAGGGTATTTGGCGCCCGAAAGACCCGAAACCAGATCCTGCCCCGCGACACGCGAACGGCCCCGCGTCCTCGAAGGACGCGGGGCCGTGACGCTGGATCGGAAGGATCAGGCGGTCAGGCGCTCACCGGTCGACGTCGCGAAGACGTGCAGCTCGTCCGGGCGCGGCACGACGTGCAGCTCGGTGCCCTTCTCCGGAACGGCGCGGCCGCCGACGCGGACGACCAGGTCCTTGTGCTCGCCACCGACCTGCGCGGCACCGTAGACGAATCCGTCGGCGCCGAGCTCCTCGACGACGTTGACGGAGACGGCCAGACCGGCCGGGGCGTCGGAGGAGGCCTTGGAGAGGCCGGTCGCGGCGGCGCCGCCGTGCTCGACGATGTCGAAGTGCTCGGGGCGGATGCCGACCGTGACGGTGGTGTCACCACGGTTCGCGGCGGCGGTGAGTGCCTCGCGGGAGACCGGGACGACGCTGTTGCCGAACTTCACGCCACCGTCGGTGATCGGGACCTCGATGAGGTTCATCGCCGGGGAGCCGATGAAGCCGGCGACGAAGAGGTTCGCCGGGCGGTCGTACATGTTGCGCGGCGAGTCGACCTGCTGGAGCAGACCGTCCTTGAGGACCGCGACACGGTCACCCATGGTGAGGGCCTCGACCTGGTCGTGGGTGACGTACACGGTGGTGATGCCGAGGCGGCGCTGCAGCGAGGCGATCTGCGTACGCGTCGACACACGGAGCTTGGCGTCGAGGTTCGACAGCGGCTCGTCCATGAGGAAGACCTGCGGCTCACGCACGATGGCGCGGCCCATCGCCACACGCTGACGCTGACCACCGGAGAGCGCCTTCGGCTTGCGGTCCAGGTAGTCGGTGAGGTCCAGCATCTTGGCGGCCTCTTCGACCTTCGCCCGGATCTCGGTCTTGTTCACACCGGCGATCTTGAGGGCGAAGCCCATGTTGTCCGCGACGGACATGTGCGGGTAGAGCGCGTAGTTCTGGAACACCATGGCGATGTCCCGGTCCTTCGGGGGCAGGTGCGTGACGTCGCGGTCACCGATGCGGATCGCACCGCCGTTGACGTCCTCGAGACCCGCGAGCATGCGCAGGGAGGTCGACTTGCCGCAACCGGAAGGACCGACGAGGACGAGGAACTCGCCGTCCTCGATGTCGATCTCGAGCTGGTCCACAGCCGGCTTCGTGGAGCCGGGGTAGACGCGGGACGCCTTGTCGAACGTGACACTGGCCATGGCGATTCTTCTCCTCCACCGGCAGGAACGTGCCGGACGATCCGAGTAAGGGAGTGGTGTGGTCCACTGGAGTGAACCTGAGGTGACGCTACCTGGCGTTTTCGAATCTGTCAGTAGTCCGAGGGTCACGAAAAATTCGTCGGCAGAGCAACGCACTTTTGACCGTGTGCAAGCTGCGGGCAGGGCTTTCCACTTTTGCCCCTGCTGCAGTCGCAGCACTTCCTGCTTCAGCGCCCTCTGCCGACCGAACGCACCTCTGAGGGGCACGCCCGCCCGGTCTTACACGGACTCCACAGGCATGACGGCCGACGGCCCGTCGGTCCGTACAGCACCTCTTCACGCAGCCGGCAGCACGTCCGCCAGCTCCGACGCCTTGATCACGGGCGGAGGCTCTCGCCCCGGCGGCAGCGCGGAAGCCATCAGCCGGTACAGGCGCATCCCCTCGTCCCGGAGGTTCCGCGCCGCATTCACATCCCGGTCATGCACGGCGCCGCACTCCGCGCACGTCCACTCCCGCACCGATACGTCGAGGGACGCCCCCTTCCTGCGGCAGTCGGCGCACCGGCGCGTCGACGGGAAGAAGCGGTCGACGATCACCAGCGTCCGCCCGTACCACTCGCACTTGTAGCGCAGCTGCCGTAACAGCTCGCCCCAGGCCGCGTCGATGATCGATCGACTCAGCCCCGCCTTCCGCCGACGGCCCTTCCCCGGGGCCGACCGCAGCAGATTCATGACGGCCAGGTCCTCCACCACGAGCACTTGGTTCTCGCGCACGAGGCGGGTGGTCATCTGGTCCAGCATGTCCCTGCGCACATCGCTGATCAGTGCATACAGCCGAGCGATGCGCTCCCGGGCCTTCCCTCGGTTGGCCGATCCCTTTTCCTTCCGGTGCAGCCCCCGCTGCAACCGTGCCAGCTCCTTGTCGTACTTCCGCAGCAGCCGCGGATGATCCACCTTCGTCCCGTCATCCAGCGTCACCAACGCCGCCAGACCCAGATCGATCCCCACCGCCCTCGGCTCGTGCCCGCCCGGCAGGAACACGGCAGGAAGCGGCTCGATCCGCTCCTCGACCAGCATCGAGACGAAATACCGCCCCGCCCGGTCCCGCGTCACCGAAAGCTTCACGGGGTCCGCTCCCGCCGGCAGCGGCCGCGACCACCGCACGTCGAGCGGCTCCGACTGCTTCGCCAGCATCACCCGCCCCGTGCCCGGAAGCTCCGGGTCCTCCACCCACCTGAAGCCCGTCCGCACGTACGTCGCCGAGTCCCGCGAGCGGTGCTTCCTCTTACGCTGCGGATACTTCGCCGACTGCTTGAAGAAGCGAGTGAACGCCCCGTCCAGATGCCGCAGCGACTGCTGCAGAACCGTCGACGACACCTCGCGCAGCCATGACGTCCCCGACGCCTGCCGCCACCCCGTCAACGCACGACACGACTCCGCGAACCCCACTGACACCCGGTGCCGCTCCCAGGCGCCGGCCCGCAGGGCCAGCCCTTCGTTGTAGACCCAGCGGCATGCCCCGAAGGTCTTCTCCAGTTGCTCGGCCTGTGACGGAGTCGGATAGAAGCGGTAGCGGTAGACGCGCTGCTGCGTGCCGGCTCCCTTGGCCCGGCGCTTCAAGGCGGTGGTAGCGCGGCCGTGGTGTTTCTTGCGGTCGGCGATGCCCAGTGCGTCGCGCTTGATGCGCTTGGCCTCTTCACCCGTCACCGGTAGCGGCTGGTCCGCCGTGTCCGTCACATCCACTCCCCCCGACTGTCCGATATACGGAACAGCACGTCAGTCCTCTTAACGGACGGGTGGTCGGATGGTCACGGTGATGGTGAATCTTCGTGGATCGATGGACGAGGCGCTGTGTAGAGTGAGGACTTGCGCGCGCGGTTTTTGGCGTGCGCTGTGCCGCCTTAGCTCAGTTGGCAGAGCGGGTGCCTTGTAAGCTCCAGGTCGTCGGTTCGATTCCGACAGGCGGCTCAAAATGCCAGGTCAGCGCCATGCTGGCCTGGTTTTTTTGTTGCCCGGGCCGCGAGATCTCCCCAGATGGGCCACTTCCGGGACATGCGCGATTCTCTGCGTGTAAGACATGTGCAGGGAATGTGGAGACGGGTGGGGAGCGCGGTAGATGAGTCGTCGGTCCAATGGTCTGGTCGGTGCGTGGGCGGAGTCTCAGCGGCAGCTTCAGCGCCAGCACGAAGCGCAGCATCGAGCAGCTGTTCAGGGTGCGCGCGAGCAGGAGCGGTTGCAGAGGGCGCATGAGCGGGACATGGCGCGGATGCACCGGGAGCAGCAGGCCGAGTATCGGCGTCGGCGTGAGATGGATGCGAGGCGGCGCACGGAGGAGCTGGAAGCTCGGGTCGGTGTGCTGGAGAGTCTGCTGGCGGTCGGTTCGCGGGTGCCTGCGTTCCGGACCGCGTCACTGGCGCGTGCGGAGGATATCGAGCCGTTCGCTCCGGGACAGCTGGCGCATCCCGTTCCCATGCCTGATGTGAACCGCTATCAGGCGCAGGGTGGATGGACTGCGGGGAGGCGGGCGCAGGCGCAGCAGGACGCGCAGGCTCGATATCAGGTGGACTGGCAGGCCGCACAGGCGGCGGAGGCGCAGCGGCAGCAGCAGCTCGCGTCGTATCGGCGTCAGTACGACGACTGGGCACAAGGGCAGTTGGGTGAGATCCGGAGGCACAACGCGGGGGTCGCCGAGATGGCTGTGGGCCTTCGGCGGGGTGACGTGGACGCGGTGGTGGATTACTTTTCCGCCGCGTTGTACGCGTCGTCGGCGTGGCCGGCGGACTTTCCTCGCCAGGTGACGGCTGCGTTCGATCCGGCTGGTGGGCAGCTGGTTCTGGACTGGGAGTTGCCCGGTTTGGCGGTCGTCCCTGAGTCGAAGGTCGTCCGGTATCTGGTGGGTTCGGACCAGGAGAAGGAGACCCCCCGGCCTGTGGGTCAGCGGAGGGCTTTGTATCGGGACGTTCTGGCTCAGTGTGTGCTGCTCGTGTTGCGGGATGTGTTCGCCGCGGACGAGTTCGGGGCCGTGGAGTCGGTGGCCCTGAACGGCTTCGTGGATGACGTGGATCCGGCGACGGGCCGGCAGGCGGTGGTCTTTCTGAGCACGGTGATGGTCTCGCGAGCTGATTTCGGTGGGTTGAACCTCGAGCAGGTGAGTGCTGTGGACTGCCTGACGGGCGGTTTGCGGGGGCAGTTGTCGGCTCGTCCGGATCAGAGGGTGGCTGTGCGGCCGGGGAGGGTTCCGGCGGATCTGGGTTCGGGTGCGGTGTCGCACGGTGGGGGTGGTGAGCCGGATCTGTTGGAGATGGATCCGATCGAGTTCGAGGGGCTGGTTGCCGAGTTGTTCCGGGCGCGGGGGATGCGTGCGGTGACGACGCAGCGTTCGAATGATGGCGGTGTCGATGTCGAGGCGCTGGATCCGGATCCGATCAGTGGCGGCAAGATCATCGTGCAGGTGAAGCGCTACCGGAACACGGTTCCTCCGAGTGCGGTGCGTGATCTGTACGGCACGGTGCAGGGAGCGGGTGCCAACAAAGGTGTGCTCGTGACGACGTCCGGCTTCGGGCCTGGTTCGTACACGTTCGCCAACGGCAAGCCGTTGACGCTGGTGTCGGGTACCGAGCTGGTCGACCTTCTGGCCCGCTGTGGCCTGCGGGGGAGGTTGTCGGCGGGTTCGGGTGCGGCCGGCGTGCCTGCTCAGCGGTCGTCGCCGGACGGTGAAGGCGAACCCGCCGGTGACTACAACGTGTTGGGTATGACGTGGTCGGGTGGTGTGGCGCTGGATGTGTGTGCACTGGTGTGCCGTGGTGGCCGGGTGCTGAGCGATGACCACTTCGTGTTCTTCAACAATCCGCGGACTCCTGAGGGTGCGGTGAGGTCTGTGCCCGGGTTCGCGGGGGACCGGGCGGCGGTGCGGGTGTCGTTCGACGCGTTGCCTGCGGCGGCGGATCGTGTGGTTCTCGTGGCCGCCGTGGACCCGGAGGCTGATCCGGGTGGTGATCTCGCGGGCTTCACCGAAGCGGGTATCAGGTTGCGGGATGCGGGGGGTGTGGAGCTGGACCGGTTGGAGGTGTCCGACGGGCGGGCGGGTGAGGTGGCGCTCGTCCTCGGGTCGTTCCGGTTGAGGGGGTCCGGCGACTGGGAATTCGTGCCGGGTGGAAAGGGGTACGCGGGCGGGTTGGAGGCTCTGGTGCAGGAGTACGGCATCGAGGTGGCGTAGTCCGGCCGGATGGGGGAGTCGGAATTGCGGAGGGCGGCCTGCGCAAGCCGGTGGCCCTTGTGATGCGGTTCTGCGGCGAGACGGTGGGCGAGGTCGCGGGGCGGCTGACGGCAGGGGGCTCATTGAAAAGCCCAGCTCAGATGCACTCTGAGCTGGGCTTTCTTCGTCTCGGTGCCGGCCGTGACGGGCGGTTCAGGCGTCCGGCGGGCTGTCGCCGTCCCGGCCGGGGGCCCGTTCGAAGTCCTCCTCGGCCCGGCGCTGGATCTCGTCCACGTCCGCCAGGAGCCGGTCGACGCGTTCCGCGCCGCCGGGGACGGGTGGGGGGACGTCGATGAGGGTGTCGTACAGATAGCGGCACGCCTCCGCCTCGGTCCCGAAGCGCGCGATGACACTGTCGTCTCCGCGCTGACGCAGGAGGACCGGCCAGGCGTCCCCCTCCGGGCGCAGGACGTAGTAGGCGTCCAGCTGTACGGGCACGCCGTGGACGCCCGGGATCTCGTAGAGCGCGTCCGGGACGCCCTCGCGGCGCAGCCGTTCGGTGAGTTCTGTCCTGTCCATCGCGTCGGTTCCCCTCCTTGCACAGGCTCGGGCGGGCCCCGGCCGTTCGGGGCCCGCCCGGGGGTGTGGGGCGGTGATCAGTTCAGGGCTGCGTGCTTCAGGTCGGTGTCCAGTTCCGAGACCCGCGGGGCC
>NZ_JBHWZS010000379.1:0-7511 GCF_042728155.1 Streptomyces sp. NPDC060209 | reverse complement strand
GCCGCACACCGTGAAGCGTCAGGTGATCTTGACGGGGTTCACGATGTCGGCGACGAGCACCAGGAGTGTGAAGCAGATGAAGATTCCGGCGACCACGTAGGCGACGGGCATGAGCTTCGCCACGTCGAACGGTCCGGGGTCGGGCCGTTTGAAGACCTTGGCCACATTGCGGCGCAGGGCTTCCCAGAGAGCACCGGCGATGTGCCCGCCGTCCAGCGGGAGCAGGGGCAGCATGTTGAACAGGAACAGCGAGAGGTTGAACCCGGCCAGCAGGAACAGCATCATCGCGATCTGGTTCTGGGCCGGGACGTCGAGGTTCATCACCTCGCCGCCGATACGGGCCGCACCGACCACTCCGACCGGCGAGTCGTCGGCACGCTCGCCGTCGCTGAACGCCGCGTTCCACAGGTCGGGGACCTTGGAGGGCAGGGCGATGATCGAATCGACGCCGTTCTCGATCATGTCGCCCATGCGGACGACCGAGTCGCCGAAGGAGAGCGGCAGGATCTCGGTCTTGGCGGCGAAGCCGAGGTAACCGGCGCTGACGTACTGGTCGGGAACGACCTCGCCGTCGGCGTCCTTCTTGGCCACGGCGTTCTTCTTCAGCACGGCGTCCAGGGTCTGTTCCTGGCCGTCGCGCTGCACGGTGATGGTGGCGGGGCCGATGGTCTGCCGGATCCTGTCCGAGAGCGTGGCCCAGTCGTCGATCTTCTGCCCGTTGAAGGCGACGATCGTGTCGCCCTCCTTCAGGCCCGCGGCCTTGGCCGGCGAGACCGGGTCGGACGTCTTGCAGGTGTCACGGTTCTCACTCTGCGAGATCACGCACTGCTGGACGCCCGCGACCTCGGTGGTCTGCGTCTGGAAGCCGAAGGTCATCGCGACGCCCATGAAGATCGCGACGGCCAGGACCAGGTTCATGAAGGGGCCGGCGAACATCACGATCACGCGCTTCCACGGCTTGCGCGTGTAGAAGAGGCGCGACTCGTCGCCCGGCTGGAGCTCCTCGAAGGCGGCGGACCTGGCGTCCTCGATCATCCCGCGCCAGGGGGACGTGGAGCGCGCCTCAAGCCGGCCGTCGGGTCCCGGGGGGAACATTCCGATCATGCGGATGTAGCCGCCCGCGGGGATGGCCTTGATGCCGTACTCGGTGTCGCCCCTCTTCCGCGACCAGACGGTCGGGCCGAAGCCGACCATGTACTGCGGCACCCTGATCCCGAAGAGCTTGGCCGTCGACAGGTGGCCCAGTTCGTGCCAGGCGATCGAGAACAGCAGACCCACGGCGAAGATGGCGATCCCCAGGATCGTCATCAAAATCGTCGTCATGCTCATGCGTGCGCCTCCGCTGTCGCTTCCGCCGAGAGTTCGCGGGCCCTGGACCGGGCCCAGGTCTCCGCTTCGAGGACGTCCGCGACCGTCAGCGGAGTTCCCGTGGCGGGGGTGCCGTGTTCGGCCACCACCGCTGTGACCGTATCCATGATTCCGTTGAAGGGCAGCCGTCCCGCCAGGAACGCGTCCACGCACTCCTCGTTGGCCGCGTTGAACACCGCGGGCGCCGTGCCGCCCAGGGTGCCCACGTGCCGGGCGAGTCCGACGGACGGGAACGCCTCCGTGTCGAGCGGGAAGAACTCCCAGGTCGAGGCCGTCTTCCAGTCGAAGGCGGGGGCCGCGTCCGGGACCCGCTCGGGCCAGCCGAGACCGATGGCGATGGGCCCCCGCATGTCGGGCGGGGTCGCCTGGGCGAGCGTGGAGCCGTCGGTGAACTCCACCATCGAGTGAACGTACGACTGGGGGTGGACCACCACGTCGATCCGGTCGAACGGGATGTCGTAGAGCAGATGCGCCTCGATGACCTCCAGGCCCTTGTTGACCAGGGTCGCGGAGTTGACCGTGATGACCGGGCCCATGGCCCAGGTCGGGTGCGCCAGGGCCTGCTCCCGGGTCACGTCGGCCAGCTCGGCGCGTGTACGCCCGCGGAACGGGCCGCCGGACGCGGTCACGACGAGCTTACGGACGTCGGCACGCTTGCCCGCGGCGAGCGCCTGGAAGAGCGCGGCGTGCTCGGAGTCGACCGGGATGATCTGGCCGGGGGCCGCCAGCGCCTTCACCAGCGGGCCGCCGACGATCAGCGACTCCTTGTTCGCCAGTGCGAGGGTGCGGCCCGCCTTCAGCGCGGCGAGCGTCGGGGCGAGGCCGATCGAGCCGGTGATCCCATTCAGCACGGTGTGGCAGTCGCTCGCCGCGAGTTCCGCGGCGGCGTCGGGGCCGGCCAGGATCTCCGGGAGCGGCTCCCCCGCCCCGTAGACCTCGCGCAGGGCCTCGCGGAGCGCCGGTACCTTGTCCCCGTCGGCGACCGCGACCGTGTGCACGCGCAGCTGCCGCGCCTGCTCGGCGAGGAGGCGGACCCTGCCGCCCGCAGCGGAGAGCGCGGTGACGCGGAAACGGCCGGGGTTGCGCAGGACCAGGTCGATGGCCTGGGTGCCGATGGACCCGGTGGAGCCGAGGATCACCAGATCCCGGCGGCCTTGCGCCGCGTCGAAGACGAGATGCGGGTCGGCGAGGGGTGCGGGGCTGTCGCTCATGACCCCCATTGTTGCCGCATGCGCTGTGCGCGCTGACAGCGCTCCCCCGTCGGCGCGTGCCTCAGGACTGCCCGGCACGGAATTTCTTCCACTGGGCGGCCATGACGTCCTCCGGAACCCCGCCGATGTCCTCGGTGCCCAGGATCTCGCCGCGGAAGGCGAGCGTGGTGGAACCGGACCGCAGGACGGTGAGGTACTCGTACAGCTTCAGCTTCCCCTTCACGTCGAGAACGGTGAAGCGGTAGGCCTTCGCCTCGTCGGCCTCGTCCGCGAAGGCGGGCAGCGCGGCCGGTTCGGCCTCCTCGTACCTGGCGCGCGCGACGGTCCGTTCCTCGGTGAAGCCTCCGGCGCATTCCCGGCCGGCCCTGTCCAGCGACTTCATGACCTTCGCGGCCTCGCCGTTGCCGTACGAGCGCAGGGTCACGTCGACGGTGACTCCGAGCATCTCCTCGGGCTTGTCGGCCTTGCGCTGCACCTGGGCGACGGGCGCGTAGTCACTGACGTCACCGGCGAGGCTGACGAGCGGCTGGCAGACGGCGGGGTCGGCGGCGTAGGCGTCCCCGAGCGGCCCGTCCAGGGTGTACTCGGACGCGGTGAGGTCGCCGGCCCGCTCCCCGTCGGTGAAGGCGACGGCGGTGAGCTGCGCCTCGGTGAGCCCGTCGGCCGCAGCAGCCGTGGCGGCCGGGCGCGAGGGGGCAGGGCTCTTCCCGGCCCCGCCCTTGCCGCTGTCCTCGTCTCCGCCACCGCACCCGGTGAGCCCCATGAGGGCCACCACCGCGCATCCCGCCGCCAGGGCGCCCCGTCTGCCGCCCGCCCCGTAAGCCCCGAACATCCCTGCCCCTGTCTCCCGTTGACGAACGCGAGCCGTGTCCGACCGCGCCGAGGCTCGATTGTGCGGCATCCAGGGGTCAGAAACGCGTTTCGATGCCGAACTTCTCCCTCAGCCGCCGCATGTCCGCCACATCGCGCCCGGCGGGTTCGTAGCCCTGGTGGAACAGCGCCTGCTGCTCCGCGGAGATGCAGCGCACGGTGGTCGCCCCGATGGTGCCCGTGACGAAGCAGGCGGCCGGGTAGCGGAAGGGCTCAGCGGGGTCGAGCGAGGACTGGACGGCCGACCCGTCGGCGGCGAACTCCAGCGGGTGCAGGTCGATTTCGGGCCCGTCGGGATGGCTGAGCACGAAGCGGGCGGGGCGCCAGTCCAGCGTCTCGGTGTATCCGGCCGACTCCAGCGCCGCCACGACGACGGACTCCTGCTCGCGGATGTGCAGGAGATCGAGATCGCGGTGCTCCCGGGTCTCCTCCCCGAGCAGGGCGTCGATGCCCCACCCTCCGGCGATCACCACGTCGGTGCCCGCTTCGCGCAGCAGGACCAGGACGGACAGGACATCGTTCCGGGACATCATGCCGGCGACCGTAGTCCGCCCCGCGCCGGAGCGCACCGTCATTCCCGGCCGGCGGTCCTCGCCACGAACTCCGCGAACTCCTCGTGGAACCGGGGGAAGGTCTTCCGCACGCAGCCGGGGTCGTCGTAGCTCATGCCGGGCGTACGCAGGCCGGCGACGGCGAACGACATCACGATGCGGTGGTCACCGTGGGTGGCGATCTCCGTGGGGCGCGGGGTGCCGGGGTGGATCTCGATCCAGTCGGGTCCGGTGTGCACGGTGATCCCCATGTTCCGCAGGTTCTCCGCGCAGGCCTCCAGCCGGTCGCACTCCTTCACCCGGGTGTTGGCGACGTCCTCGATCCGTACCGGCGAGGTGGCGAACGGCGCGATCGCCGCGAGGGTCGGCATCGTGTCGGAGATGTCGCGCATGTTGACCGTCAGGCCCGAGAGCCGGCCGGAGGACCGCACGGTCGTGGCGTCCGCGGTCGTACGGACGTCGGCGCCCATGCGGCGCAGGACCTCGGTGAAGCGCAGGTCTCCCTGGAGCGCGTCCGTCCCGAGGCCCGGGACGGTGACCTCGTGGCCGGTCAGGGCCGCCGCGGCGAAGAAGTAGCTCGCTGTGGACGCGTCGGGCTCGATCGCGTAGGTGGTGGCGCGGTAGCCGCCGGGCGGCACCGTGAAGGTGTTCCCCTCCCGGACGACCTCGACTCCGAAGCTGCGCATCATCGCGAGGGTGATCTCGATGTACGGCGCCGAGACCAGCTCCGTGACGTCGATCCGGAGGCCTTCGGCGGTGAGCGGGCCGAGCATGAGAAGGGCGGTGAGGTACTGGGACGACTCCCCCGCGTCGAGGGTCAGTTCGCCGCCCTTGACGCCCGACGCCTCGATGGTGAGCGGGTGGTGGCCCTCCGCTCCTTCGTGGCGCAGGTCCACGCCGAGGGCGCGCAGGGCCTCGGTGAGGGGTGCGAGGGGGCGGCGGCGCATCTGCGCGGAGGCGTCGAAGCGGTACGTGCCGGACACCGCGGCGGCGGCGAGCGTCGGCAGGAAGCGCGCGGTGGTGGCCCCGTCGCGGCAGTGGACCTCGGCGTCCGCGGCGGCGGGTCCCGCGGGGCGTCCCTCGATGTGCCAGCGGTCCGGCTCGCGGCTGACCCCGTAGCCGAGGCGGGTCAGCCCCTCGGTGAACCCCTCGGTGTCGTCCGAGTGCAGGGGGCGCAGGAGGGTGGTGGTGCCGTCCGCCGCGGCGGCCAGGAACAGGGCGCGGGCGGTTACGGACTTGGAGCCGGGGATGTCGATGACGGTCACGGGCGTCCATTTTGCCCTGCGGCGGGCGTGCCTGCGGGGCGCGTCCAGGCAGTGGACGTGCCCCGCAGGGATGCCGGGTTCAGCGGATGGGGCGGTGGACGTTCTCTCCGGTGGCCGGGCCGGGGGTGGCGTCGGCGATCCAGGGGCCGTCGCCGCTGGGGTCGATGACTCCCTCCTCCAGCCAGGTGTAGGTCCCGGAGAGGACTCCGTCGACGACACGCTTGTCGATGTCGTCCGTGTTGGACCAGAGCCGGTTGAAGAGCTCCTCGACCCGGATACGGGCCTGCCGGCAGAACACGTCTGCGAGCTGGTACGCCTCGCGGCCGTGGTCGTCGTCGGCCCGCAGGTGCTCCGCCCGGACACAGGCGGCGCTCATCGCGAAGAGTTCGGCCCCGATGTCGACGATCCGGCCGAGGAAGCCCTGTTTGGTCTCCATGCGGCCCTGCCAGCGGGACATCGCGTAGAAGGTCGAACGGGCCAGCTTGCGTGACGAGCGCTCGACGTACCGCAGGTGCACGGAGAGGTCGGGGTGCCCGGGAACGCGGAACTCACCGTAGGCGTTGGGCCTCTGACCGGGTCCGCTGACCAGCTTGGGGAGCCAGCGTGCGTAGAACCCGGCGGCGTTGGCCCCCGCCTTCGCCTTGTCGGAGAACGGCTTGTCGGGGTCGATGATGTCGCCTGCGACCTTGAGGTGGGCGTCGACGGCCTCGCGGGCGATCAGCAGGTGCATGATCTCGGTGGAGCCCTCGAAGATCCGGTTGATCCGCATGTCGCGGAGCATCTGCTCGGCGGGGACGGCGCGTTCGCCGCGGGCCGCGAGCGAGGCGGCGGTCTCGAAGCCGCGTCCGCCACGGATCTGGACGAGCTCGTCGGAGATCAGCCAGCCCATCTCCGATCCGTACAGCTTGGCGAGCGCCGCCTCGATGCGGATGTCGTTGCGGCTCTCGTCGGCCATCTGCGAGGAGAGGTCCACGACCGCTTCGAGGGCGAAGGTGGTGGCGGCGATGAAGGAGATCTTCGCGCCGACCGCCTCGTGCCGGGCGACCGCCCTGCCCCACTGCTCGCGGACCGCCGCCCATTCACGGGCGATCTTCAGGGACCACTTTCCGACGCCCACACACATGGCGGGCAGGGAGAGGCGTCCGGTGTTGAGCGTGGTGAGGGCGATCTTGAGGCCGGCACCCTCGGCGCCGATCCGGTTGGCCGCGGGGACGCGGACCTCGTGGAAGCGGGTCACGCCGTTCTCGATGCCGCGCAGCCCCATGAAGGCGTTGCGGTGCTCCACGGTGATGCCCGGGGAGTCGGCCTCGACGACGAAGGCGGTGATGCCGCCCTTGTGGCCCTCGGACGCGGGGACCCGGGCCATGACGACGAGCAGGTCGGCGACGACGCCGTTGGTCGTCCAGAGCTTCACACCGTCCAGGACGTAGTCGTCGCCGTCGGGTACGGCCGCCGTGGCGAGCCGTGCCGGGTCGGAGCCGACGTCGGGTTCGGTGAGGAGGAAGGCTGAGATGTCCGTCCGCGCGAGACGGGGCAGGAAGGCGTCCTTCTGCTCCTGCGTGCCGAACATCTTCAGCGGCTGCGGTACGCCGATGGACTGGTGGGCGGAGAGCAGCGCGCCGATCGAGGGGTTGGCCGAACCGGCCAGCGCGAGAGCCTTGTTGTAGTAGACCTGGGTCAGCCCCAGGCCTCCGTACTTGGTCTCGATCTTCATGCCGAGGGCGCCGAGTTCCTTGAGGCCGTTGATCACCTCGTCGGGGATCCGGGCCTCACGCTCGATGAGGGCGCCGTCGACCCGGGTCTCGCAGAATTCGCGCAGCCGGGCGAGGAAGGCCTCGCCGCGCCGTACGTCGTCCGGGGCGGGCAGGGGATGGGGGTGGATCAGGTCCAGCCGGAAGCGCCCGAGGAAGAGTTCCTTGGCGAAACTCGGCTTGCGCCAGTCCTGTTCACGGGCGGCCTCGGCCACCTGCCGCGCTTCACGCTCGGTGACTTTGGGGGCCTGGGGGATGTCGGATGGGGCGGACATGAGGAGCTCACCTCGCCGCGAGTCGGGATATGGGTCGGGCCGTACGCGTGCCGATCGGTACCACTCGTCCGTATCTACCCGATCTGCGTCACCCCCACCACCCCTGCGACGGGCTCCCGGCGGCATACGGAAGCGGCCGGAGCCCCCGCACAGCGGGCTCCGGCCGGGCCCTCCGGCCGCGTAAACCCCCCCGCCGCCGGCCGCCCCCAAGGTCCACCCG
>NZ_JBHWZS010000378.1:0-7610 GCF_042728155.1 Streptomyces sp. NPDC060209 | reverse complement strand
GGATTACTCCGCCGGGCCGTCCAGCTCGTCGATCGTCGCGTGGGACGGGCCGACCCGGGCACTCAGGTCACGGGACACCGCTTCCGCGTCGCGCAGGACCCGTACGGCGTTCTGCCACGTCAGCTTGGCCACGTCGGTCTCCGACCAGCCGCGCGTGAGCAGCTCCGCGATCAGGTGCGGGTAGCCCGAGACGTCCTCCAGCTCCAGCGGGAGGAACGCCGTGCCGTCGTAGTCGCCGCCGATACCGATGTGGTCGATCCCGGCGATCTCGCGCATGTGGTCGAGGTGGTCGGCGATCGTCGCCACGGTGGCCATCGGGCGCGGGTTGAGCGCTTCGAAGTCCGCGTGGATCCGCATGGCGGCCGGGGTGGTGTCCAGATGGTGCAGGCCGTGCTCCCGCATGTTGCGGTCTGCGGCGAGCGTCCACTCGACGGCCGCCGGCAGGACGAACTTCGGTACGAAGGTCGCCATGGCCACGCCGCCGTTGGCCGCGAGCATCCGCAGTACGTCGTCCGGGATGTTGCGCGGGTGGTCGCAGACCGCCCGGGCGGAGGAGTGCGAGAAGATGACCGGCGCGACGGAGGTCGCGAGCGCGTCGCGCATCGTGGTGGCCGCCACGTGGGAGAGGTCGACCAGCATCCCGACGCGGTTCATCTCGCGTACGACCTCACGGCCGAACTCCGAGAGACCGCCGACGCGCGGGGAGTCGGTCGCCGAGTCCGCCCAGTCGGTGTTGTCGTTGTGGGTGAGCGTCATGTAGCGGACGCCCAGGGTGTGCAGGGCTCGCAGGGTGGCCAGGGAGTTGTTGATGGAGTGGCCCCCCTCGGCCCCCATCAGGGAGGCGATGCGGCCCTCGGCGCGGGCCTTCTCCATGTCGTCCCCGGTCAGGGCACGGCGCAGGTCGTCCGGGTAGCGGGTCAGCATCTCGCCGACCACGTCGATCTGTTCCAGCGTGGCGCTCACCGCGTCGTCACCGGCCAGATGGGGCGCGACGTAGACGGACCAGAACTGGGCACCGACGCCGCCGGCCCGCAGCCGCGGAATGTCGGTGTGCAGGGTGCCGGTCTGGTCCTGGGAGATGTCGCGGGCGTCGAGGTCGTAGCCGACCTGCTCGCGCAGGGCCCAGGGGAGGTCGTTGTGGCCGTCGACGACGGGGTGGTCGGCGAGCAGGAGACGGGCCCGTTCGAGGTTGCCAGGAGTGGTCACGGAGCCCTACTTCCCGAAGCCGAAGGAGTCCGCGCCCTGGGTCTTGGCGCGCAGCCGCTTGCCCTTCTCCGTCGCCTGGTCCTTGAGCTCCTGCTGGAAGTCCTTCATCCGTGCCAGCAGCTCGCCGTCGTGGGCGGCGAGGATACGAGCGGCGAGCAGGCCCGCGTTACGGGCGCCGCCGACGGAGACCGTGGCCACGGGGACGCCGGCCGGCATCTGGACGATGGACAGCAGGCTGTCCATGCCGTCGAGGTACTTCAGCGGGACCGGGACGCCGATCACGGGCAGCGGGGTGACGGAAGCGAGCATGCCGGGCAGGTGTGCCGCTCCCCCCGCCCCCGCGATGATCGCCTTGAGACCGCGGTCCGCCGCCGACTCGCCGTACGC
Source organism: Streptomyces sp. NPDC060209 (assembly GCF_042728155.1). Lineage (NCBI taxonomy): Bacteria > Bacillati > Actinomycetota > Actinomycetes > Kitasatosporales > Streptomycetaceae > Streptomyces > Streptomyces sp. NPDC060209. The sequence continues at coordinate 6,017 of NZ_JBHWZS010000378.1, read as the reverse complement.
GATCATCTCGTGCGGCATGCGGTGGGCGGAGACGACATCGACCTCGTAGGGGATCTCGAACTCGCCGAGGGCCTTGGCGGCCGCTTCCATCACGGGCCAGTCGGAGTCCGAACCCATGACGATGCCGACGACGGGGGCGGAGCCTGGTGCGGTCATTCGGTGATCGTTCCTCGCAGGTAGTCGGCCGCGTGCCGGGCGCGCTCCCGCACGTCCGCCAGGTCGTCGCCGTAGGTGTTGACGTGGCCCACCTTGCGGCCGGGCTTCACGTCCTTGCCGTACATGTGGATCTTGAGCTGCGGGTCGCGGGCCATGCAGTGCAGGTACGCCTGGTACATGTCCGGGTAGTCGCCGCCGAGGACGTTGGACATGACCGTCCAGGTGGCGCGCGGGCGGGGGTCGCCGAGCGGGAGGTCCAGGACCGCCCGCACGTGGTTGGCGAACTGCGAGGTGACCGCGCCGTCCTGGGTCCAGTGCCCGGAGTTGTGCGGGCGCATCGCGAGCTCGTTGACGAGAATGCGGCCATCGCGCGTCTCGAAGAGCTCGACCGCGAGGTGGCCCACCACGCCGAGCTCGGCCGCGATCCGCAGGGCGAGCTGCTGGGCCTCGCCGGCGAGGCGTTCGTCCAGGTCGGGTGCCGGTGCGATGACGGTGTCGCAGACCCCGTCGACCTGGATGGACTCGACGACGGGATAGGCGACCGCCTGGCCGTGGGGCGAGCGGACGATGTTGGCCGCCAGCTCGCGGGCGAAGTCGACCTTCTCCTCGGCGAGGACGGGGACACCGGCCCGGAAGGGCTCCGCGGCGTCCGCCTCGGAGCGGACCACCCAGACGCCCTTGCCGTCGTAGCCGCCGCGGACCGTCTTGAGGATGACGGGGAAACCGCCCACCTCGCCGGCGAAGGCCGCGGCGTCCGCCGGGTCCGCGACGATGCGGTGGCGGGGGCAGGGCGCGCCGATCTCCGTGAGCTTGGCGCGCATCACTCCCTTGTCCTGGGCGTGCACCAGAGCGTCGGGGCCGGGGCGCACGGGGATGCCGTCCGCCTCCAGGGCCCGGAGGTGCTCGGTCGGCACATGCTCGTGATCGAAGGTGATCACGTCGCAGCCGCGTGCGAAGGCGCGCAGTGTCTCCAGGTCGCGGTAGTCGCCCACGACGACTTCGCCGACCACCTGGGCGGCCGAATCCTGGGGGGTGTCACTGAGGAGCTTGAATTTCAGGCCGAGGGGGATGCCCGCCTCGTGGGTCATACGGGCGAGCTGGCCGCCGCCGACCATGCCGACTACAGGGAACGTCACGTGTCCAGGGTATCGGGCGAGCGGGAGGTCCCCTCACCCTCTCCCGCCGGGCCCCGGCCGCTCCGGGAAGGAAGCCTCGTCACGCCCCCGGGCTCACAGGCATCACACGGGAGGGCTGGTTAGCATGGCCGGGTTGACGAAACCGACTGGACGGGGCTGAGCGATCACCATGAGCGAACGGGGCGCACTGCGGACCCGGCTTGATCTGCTGGCACGGGAGGTCGCCAAGTTCGGCGCGGTCGGCGCACTCGGGCTGGTCGTCAATATCGCCGTCTCCAACCTGATCTGGCGCACCACGGACATTCCGGTGGTGCGGGCCGGGCTCATGGGGACGGTCGTCGCGATCCTCTTCAACTACGTCGGCTTCCGCTACTGGACCTACCGGGACCGCGACAAGACCGGCCGGACGCGGGAGCTGATGCTGTTCCTGCTGTTCAGCGCGGTCGGCGCGGTGATCGAGACGGGCGTGCTCTACGCGGCGACGTACGGCTTCGGGTGGAACAGCCCGGTCCAGAGCAACGTGTTCAAGATCCTCGGCATCGGGATCGCCACGCTGTTCCGCTTCTGGTCCTACCGCACCTGGGTGTTCAGGGCGCTGCCCGCCAAGGAGGCCGTGCTCAACGCGGAACGATTTCTGGAGCAGCGGCGACCCTCCGACGAGGTAACACCCGGCCCCGTGCCCCACTGACGCGCGGACGGCACTGATCGCTCCGGGCCGCCCGGTGTACGGCTCTCTCAGCGCACCGGGCGCACGGATTCCTTGCGGCTCGGCACGACCCGGCTGAGGAAGAGGGCGAAGACCGGAGGCTGCTGCTGGAGCAGTTCGAGCCGGCCGCCGTCGGCCTCGGCGAGGTCGCGGGCCACGGCGAGGCCGATTCCGGTGGAGTTGCGGCCGCTGATGGTGCGCTCGAAGATCCGCGCCCCGAGGTCGGCGGGGACGCCGGGGCCCTCGTCCGTGACCTCGACGACGACCTGGGTGCCGGTGACGCGGGTGCGCAGCGCGACCGTGCCGCCACCGTGCATCAGCGAGTTCTCGATCAGGGCGGCGAGCACCTGGGCGACGGCGCCGGGGGTGCCGACGGCCTCCAGCCCGTGCTTGCCGGAGCAGACGACGGCTCGGCCCGCGCTGCGGTAGGCCGGGCGCCATTCCTCGAGCTGCTGCTTCACGATCTCGTCGAGGTCGAAGACGACGGCGGAGCCGGTGCGCGGGTCACGGGAATTGGTCAGCAGCCGCTGCACCACGTCCGTGAGCCGCTCGACCTGGGTGAGCGCGATGTTCGCCTCCTCCTTCACCGTCTCCGGGTCGTCGGTGACGGAGATCTCCTCGATCCGCATGGAGAGGGCGGTCAGGGGCGTACGGAGCTGGTGCGAGGCGTCCGCGGCGAGGCGCCGCTCCGCGGTCAGCATCCGGGCGATCCGTTCCGCGGAGGAGTCCAGGACGTCGGCGACCCGGTCCAGCTCAGTCACCCCGTACCGCTTGTGCCGGGGGCGCGGGTCGCCCGATCCGAGGCGTTCGGCGGTCTCGGCGAGGTCGGTGAGCGGGGAGGTCAGCCGGTCGGCCTGGCGTACGGCGAGGAGTACGGCGGAGATGATGGCGAGCAGTGCCACGGCTCCGATGATCAGCAGGGTCCGGCCGACCTCGCGGGTCACGTTGGAGCGGGACTCCTCGACGGTGACCTTCTCGCCCTGCTCCCCCGTCTCCGTGCTGCGGATGGCGTTGCCGTCCGTGGGGCGCTCGCCGACCTCGATGGCGTCCCGCCCGGGGATCTCGACCCGGGCGTAGCGGCTGGGGTCCACCTGCTCGGCGAGCACCTGGGGGGTGATCCGTTCGGCGCCGAGCAGTCGGCTCTCGACGACGCTGATCAGCCGGAAGGCCTCGGCGTCGACGCTCTCCTGGGCACTGTTGCTGATGGTGCGGGTCTCGACGATGACGAGGGAGACGCCGAAGACGGCGATCACGACGAGCACCACGGCGAGTGTGGAGTTGATCAGTCGGCGGCGCATGAGTGTTCTGTACGTCAGCTCTTCTCGAACCGGAAGCCGACGCCCCGGACGGTGGCGATGTAGCGCGGATTGGCCGCGTCGTCGCCGAGCTTCTTGCGGAGCCAGGAGATGTGCATGTCGAGGGTCTTGGTGGACGACCACCAGGTGGTGTCCCAGACCTCACGCATCAGCTGGTCGCGGGTGACGACCCGGCCGGCGTCCCTCACGAGGACCCTGAGCAGGTCGAACTCCTTGGCGGTGAGCTGGAGTTCCTCGTCGCCCATCCAGGCCCGGTGGGACTCGACGTCGATCCTGACGCCGTGCGTGGCGGGCTGCGGGGCGGGCTCGGTGGCGCCGCGCCGCAGCAGGGCGCGGACCCGGGCGAGCAGCTCGGCGAGGCGGAAGGGCTTGGTGACGTAGTCGTCGGCCCCGGCGTCCAGGCCGACCACGGTGTCGACCTCGTCGGCCCTGGCGGTCAGCACCAGGATCGGCACGGCGTGGCCGTCGGCCCGCAGCCGCCTGGCGACCTCGAGGCCGTCCATCCCGGGCAGCCCCAGGTCGAGGACGACCAGGTCGATGCCCCCCTGGAGTCCGGCGTCGAGTGCGGTCGGACCGTCCTCGCGGACCTCGACCTCGTAACCCTCACGACGCAGGGCGCGGGCCAGTGGCTCCGAGATGGATGCGTCGTCCTCGGCGAGCAGTACACGGGTCATGCAGTGATGGTAGTCCGCGCAGGACCCCTGGGGTGAGGCGCTGGTCAGGCCCTGCGGGTCAGGGCCACGAATCGGTCATCCCCCTTTGAATATGGGACTGTGGTTCCACGTACACCTGTGATCCATGTCTCAAGTCCTTCCATATCCCCACGTGTCGTGTCGTATGGTTGCTCGACGCCTGTTGAAACGCCGAAGGACCTTTGGCCAGCTTTTCGCGCCAAGGGTCGCTTTTGTGTACGGGCCGGTTCCCGCCGGCCCCGACCAGTGAATGACCTGTGGGCCGGGCCCGGAGCGCGAGGACGCGCACCGGGCGTGGATCCCGGAGCGGTCTGTCCCACGACCTCGCCCCCCGAACTCCCTACGGAGCGGGCGGCCGGATCGGATCCCCTCGAGGCGTCAGGGGGTGGGGCTCATCCGCCCCGGTGCCGGCTACCCCCCACCGGGCGCGTACCGCTCACGAGGCGACGCGTCCCGACCAGCAAGGATCGACCATGGCGTCCAGCCTGACGAAGGACTCGGCCAGTACTTCTGGTTCGGAGAAGACCTTCTTCGGCCACCCCCGCGGCCTGGCCACTCTCTTCATGACGGAGATGTGGGAGCGCTTCAGCTACTACGGCATGCGCGCCCTTCTCCCGCTCTACCTGATCGCTCCCAACGGGCTTCACATGAACCCCGCCACGGCCACGGCGATCTACTCGGTCTACCTGTCGCTGGTGTACCTGCTCGCCATGCCCGGCGGCTGGTTCGGCGACCGTGTCTGGGGACCCCGCAAGACCGTCGCCATCGCGGGCGGCGTCATCATGCTCGGCCACCTGACGCTGGCGCTGCCCTCCGAGGGCACCTTCTTCGCCGGACTCGGCCTCGTCGCCATCGGCTCCGGTCTGCTGAAGTCCAACATCTCCACGATGGTCGGCCACCTCTACGACGGCCCGGACGACCCGCGCCGTGACGGTGGCTTCACGATCTTCTACATGGGCATCAACGTGGGTGCCTTCGCGGCGCCGCTGGTCATCGGCACCGTCGGCGAGAACGTCAACTGGCACCTGGGCTTCGCCCTGGCCGCGGTCGGCATGGGACTCGGTGTCGTCCAGTTCCTGCTCGGCACCCGCCACCTGAACGAGCGCAGCCTCGTGGTGCCGAAGCCGCTCTCCGCCGACGAGCGCGCGTCCACACTGCGCAAGTCGATGATCTGGCTGGGCATCGCGGCCGTCTTCTACATCGGCACGGTCGTCACCGGCGTCTACACGCTGAACTGGCTGCTGGTCCCGATCACGATCGCCGGCCTGATCATCCCGGTCATGGTCCTGGTGCGCATCAAGCGCGACAAGGAGCTCAGCCAGACCGAGCAGAAGAAGATGTCCGGCTACATCTGGTTCTTCGTGGCCGCCGCCATCTTCTGGATGATCTACGACCAGGGCGGTTCGACCCTGGCGATCTTCGCCGACTCCTCGGCGGAGAACTCGGTCCTCGGCTGGGACTTCCCGGTCTCCTGGTACCAGTCGGTCAACCCGGTCCTGATCATGGCGCTGGCCCCGGTCTTCGCCGCCTTCTGGATGGCGCTGAACCGGCGGGGCAAGGAGCCGAGCACGGTCGTGAAGTTCAGCTCCGGTCTGGTGCTGGTCGGTGCGTCGTTCTTCCTCTTCCTGGCGCCGCTGACCATCGCGGGCGACGGTCACAAGGCCGCGGCGATGTGGCTGGTCGCGATCTACTTCGTGCAGACCGTCGGCGAGCTGACACTGTCCCCGGTCGGCCTCTCGGTCACCACGAAGATGGCCCCGGCCAAGTACGCCAGCCAGATGATGGGTGTCTGGTTCCTGGCCGTGACCGCCGGTGACTGCACCACCGGCCTGCTCTCCCTCGCGGGTGTCGAGCTCAACGGCACCGGAGTCGTCGCACTCCAGGCCGCGCTCGCCGTCCTCGCGGGTGTCGCGATCTTCATGTACCGCGGCAAGGTCAAGACGCTCATGGGCAACGTCCGCTGACACGGACCCCGCCCGCATGACTCAGGGCCCCGCACCGATAGGTGCGG
>NZ_JBHWZS010000377.1:0-7641 GCF_042728155.1 Streptomyces sp. NPDC060209 | reverse complement strand
GCTCCCGGACCAGGTCCGGGAGCCGTGCGGTGGTGCGGCCTGCGACGGAGCGTCAGGCAGCGGGCACCACCACCCCGGCCGCGATCTGGATCCGTGCCTGCCGGGTGACACCGTTGACGGTCACCGCGAGCGTTACCGTGCCCGGCCGGAGCGCGGTGAGCGTGCCCGTGGCGGGGTCCAGCGCCGCGACGTGGCGTGTGCGGGCATCATCCGCCCCGCCGATGTGGACGTTCGGCGAGCCGGTCCAGTCCGCGCTCAGCGGGAAGGCCGCCGGCACGGTCCGCGTGCCTTGGGTGACGTGCGCGCCCACCCTCGTGCGCTCTCCCGTGACGAGCACGGAGGGGGCGTCCAGCGCCAGTGCGTCGACGTGGGCGCGGGTCTGTGCGGAGACCCAGTCGGGTCCGCCCCGCCACGGCTGCCGGCGCGCCGTCGCCTGTTCGCCGGACGAGACGCGGTCGGCGCCGATCAGGGACCATCCGGTGAAGCCGCCCTCGTCCACAGGGCCTGCCGGTGCCTTACCCGAGTTGCCGTTGATCAGGTAGGGCACTCCGTCCACGCGCGAGGCGTCGAAGACCCCCACGTGGCTGCCGATGAAGGCCGCGCCCTTGCCCGTCGTGCGGCGGAAGGCGGCGAGCCACTGTTCCACGAGAGCGGCCTCCTTGCGGTCGCTCAGCTGGCTCCCCTTCTGCACGGTGGGATCGCGTGGAGGCACGTGCTCGATCAGCATCACGGATCCGACGGAATGGTCCTTCGCCGCCGCGGCCAGCTCGGCACGCAGCTCCTCGATCTGGGCGAAGCCACCGCTGCGCAGGCTGAGACCCGACGTGTCGAGCGTGATGACCCGGGTGCCCTTGTGGTCGAACGTCCTCCGGGCCGGCCCGAACTGCGAGATGAAGTTGTCGATCTTCCCGCCCATCACCTCGTGGTTGCCCGGTACGTAGTACCAGGGCAGTGAGTCACCCAGCTCCTCGTCGAGGATCTGGCGGGCGAAGGCGAGGTCGGCGGGCGATCCCTCGTCGACGAGGTCTCCGTTGACGACCAGGAAATCGGGCCGCGCCGCCTTGATCTCGCGCAGGGTGCGACGGGCCTGCCGGACGATGGCGCTGTCCGGGTCGCGCGCGACGAACTGGGCGTCCGACATCACCGCGAACTGCCAGTCCCGGCCCTCGGTCACCGCAGCGGTGTCGATCAACGGGTCTGCGGGCTCCGCCTGTTCGGGCAGCTCGACGGTGGGCGGCACCTGGGCGGTCAGGCCGTCGATGACGATCTCGCCGGTGTACTGCCGGGCCGCGGCCGTCTCGGCGAGGTAGAAGCGGTACACGGACAGCGGCATCGCCGCGCCCGGCGGCACGGCGAAGGTGACCTGGCGCCAGCCGGTCCAGGTGATGTACGGACCACGCAGCAGCTGGTCGGATCCCGCGGCGTCCTTCAGGTGCAGGGTCGGCCACGCGCCGTTGCCGTCCCCCTTGATCCAGAGGGTGTACGCCTGCGGCTGGCCCGGCACGACGACGGGCTGCGGCGGAGCGGCGTAGGCGGCACGCGTCGCGGTCGACCGGGTGAAGTCGTAGGTGAGCCGGAGGCCGGTGCCGGGGTGCCCGTCCGGCGTGGCGGCAAGTGAGCCGTCCGCGCGGGCCTGGCTGAACTTCCAGGATCCGGCGTCCTCGAAGTCCGACACGGTCTGCTCGGTGAGGCCGACGCTCACTGCGAGCGTGGTGCTGACGCCCGCCACCGTGGCCTTGATCCGTCCCGCCCCGGAGCCGTTCAGGGACCTGACGGTGAAGGCCCCCCGGCCGTCGTCGTCGACGTCGAACAGCGTGTGGTCGTAGTCGAGGGTGATGTCGGCCGGCTCGACAGGGGCGCTCGCGCCGTGGGCGTCGAGTCCGACGATGCCGAAGCTGCCGGTGGCCTCGTCGTCCGCCAGACCCACGCGCGCGGTGGTGGACCGGATGCGGGCCAGCCGGTCGAGGACGGTGAGCCGCGTTTCACCGTGGGCGCCGGCCCGTTCCGCCCGGACATCCGTCGTGCCGCTGCGGTGTGCGGTGAACGTGCCGCGGGCGTCGACGCTGCCGACCGCCGGGCCGACGGCACGCCAGCGCGGGGCGCCCGCGGCGGGGCCGTACGTCTCGTCATATCCGGCGGCGGTGAGCTGCCGGGTCAGGCCGGGGAAGACGCGCTCGGGGTGGCCCCCGCCGACCGGGTCGTCGCCGGGTGCTGCGCCGGCCGGTGTACGGGTCTCGACCCAGAACCCTTCGAGCCGCCCGCTGCCGTCGGGGGCGGTCAGGGCGAGGCCGTTGGGGACGGTGCGCTCGCTGCCGTCGGAAGGGCTGTTCTCGACCTGGAGCGCGTCGCTGCCCGGCTCACGTGCGACGAGCGTCGAGGAGCCGCCCCCGTCGAGGTTCAGAGCGCTGTACGAGCCGGCCCTGCGCATCATCTCGCCCAGCTCGGTGAGGGTGACACCACCGCTGTCGGTCTGGCGGCCGTCGACCGTGATGACCTGCATGGTCCGGCCGTCCTTGGAGAACCCGACCGCGGTGCGGGGCGCCGCGGTGTTGTTGCCCTCGCCGTCGTGGTTCTGTGCCGCTCCGTCGACGACGAGCAGTTCCCGGCCGCCCACGGCCGTGCGCGGGACGTCTCCGCTGTCGGTGCGGGCCCGGTACTCGATGCCGACCGGGTCTCCGGGCTCCAGGGCGGTCAGCAGTCCCGCTCCGGCCTCCCGGCCGACGAGGACCACGGTGTCATCGGGCACGGGTCCCGAGCCGGGGGTGTCCGACACGGAGGCGACCCTGCCGTCGCGCACGGCCACTTCGGCGACGGGCCGCGCGTCGTCGACGGTCAGCGCCCGGTCGGCGCCGCCCCAGGCAGAGGTGTAGGCGCCCACGCCCTGGGCCGGCACGTCGGCCGCGTTGTACGCGGCAAGCGGGTGCGCGCCCGAGGGGAGGGTCAGCGTGCCCTCGAAGTACAGCTCCAACACACGGCCCGCGTTCTGCGGCCCGATGCCCACCGCGCGGTTGACGCCCGGGGCCGGGGAGTGGACCGTCCGGCCGTCCTTGATCCCTGGGCCCTGGGGCGCTCCGGTCTGGTTGATGTCGAAGAAGTCGGCGTTGATCGCGGCGACGGTACGCCGGCCCTGCCCCGGGTCGTGCCCGGCGGCGAGCTCGGAGACCGTGTGCCGGTCCGCGACCTTGCCCGAGGAGAGGTAGTCGGCACGCACTCCGCTGCCGTCCAGATCGACGGAGAGGGTGTCGACGCGCAGCCACTTGTCGGACTCGAGGCGGTCGTACGAGCTCAGGCGGATGCCGGGGGCGACGGGGCGGGAGGCACGGGCGGTCTCGATGCCGTCGCCCTCCACGACCGATCTCGCTTCGCCGGACGGGCCGCTCGCCGCCGGCGGGGCGACGGGTCTGAGGATCTCGGCGGTGGTGTGCGGGCGGGGGTCCGGAGTCGAGTCGGCGGCTGCGGGTGCGACGGCCCCTGCCGCCATCGCCGCCACGGTCACCAGCAGTACGAGTGGCCGACGGGTGCCGTGATGAGTGCCAAGGCCCACAAATCCTCCTGGTGCGGAGCGGATCGCACGCGGAACGCGCTGTCGGCGGACAGCATGACCGGACCGAGTGGGACGCACCAGAGGACAACGGGGACATCAGGAGGAACAGCGCGCGGCGAAGGAGTGACCCCGGCTGTTCCGGACGGGTGGACATTCCGCTCCCGGGCCGGACACTCCTCCGGGGCCCGGGACCGGTGGCCCTCCGCGCTCCCGGCCCGCACACTTGACGACATGTCGACAGTCAAGCGCAGCGCGGGGCTTCTGCTCTTCCGGGTCGTGGCCGGCGGGGACGGGCGGCCGGACCCCGAGGTGCTGATCGGCCACATGGGCGGACCGTTCTGGGCCCGCCGCGACAAGGCCGCCTGGTCCGTCCCCAAGGGCGAGTACGAACCCCCCGAGGAGCCGGCCGCCGCCGCGCGCCGGGAGTTCGAGGAGGAACTCGGAATGCCCCTCCCGGACGGTGCGTGGGTGCCGCTGGGCGAGACACGTCAGTCCGGCGGCAAGACCGTGACCGTATGGGCCGTGGAAGCCGACCTGGACCCTGCCGGGGCGGTCCCGGGCACCTTCACCATGGAGTGGCCGAAGGGGTCCGGTGTGCTGCGGGAGTTCCCGGAGATGGACCGGTTCGCCTGGTGCACACCGGACGACGCCTTCGAACGGCTGGTGGCCGGCCAGCGGGTGTTCGTCGAGCGGTTGCGTGCCTACGTGCGGGAGGGGCGCGCCCCCTCGGAGGGGTAGCTTCCCGTCACGGTGCGGCCCGCCCGGAGTTCGAGGCGTTCGCCGGTGAAGCGGCCGCGGAAGCTCCGGTCGTGCGAGACGACCACGACGGCTCCCTCGTACCGGTCGAGCGCGGCCTCCAGCTCCTCGACCAGGTCGAGCGCGATGTGGTTCGTCGGCTCGTCCAGGATCAGCAGATCCGCCGGACGGGTCACCAGCCGCGCAAGGGCGAGCCTGCGCTGCTGCCCGATGGAGAGCGCCGCCACGGGCACGGTCAGGTCCTCCGGACGGAACAGGCCGAGGGCCAGCAGCTCTTCCTCGTACTCGTCGGGGAATCCCGGCCGGCCCGCGGCGAAGGTGGCGAGCAGCGTGCGGCGGGTGGGGCTGGCGGGGAGTTCCTGCGGGAGGTAGCCGATCCCGCCTCGCCGCCGGACGGTGCCGGCGTCCGGCGCGAGGTCACCGGCGAGAACGCGCAGGAGCGTGGTCTTCCCCGCCCCGTTGGGCCCGGTGACCAGGAGCCGTCGGCCCGGTTCGACACGCAGGGAGGGCAGGTCGAGCCGTCCCCCGACGAGGACGGAGTCCAGCTCGGCCAGGGCGACGGCGTCGCTGCCCCCGGCCGACGGAGTGTCACCCGCACCGGCGAGGACGAGGTCTGCGGTGAAGCGCAGCGGCCGGGGAGGCGCCGGGACGGGTGAGCGGCGCAGTGCCTCCAGCCGGGTCCTGGCGGCCCTGACCTGGCCCGACAGCTTGGCCTCGTGCGACCTGCGGTGCTTGCCGAAGCCCTGCCCCGGGTCCTTGCCCGTCCCCGCGAGGCGCTGTCCGGCCGCGCTCACCAGCTCTTCCGTGCGGGCCAGCTCCGCCAGCCACTCCAGGTGCTCCTGGGCCCACCGGCTGCGCGCGGCGGCCTTCGCCGTGCGGTAGCCGTCCCAGCCGTCGCCGTAGCGGGCGACGCTCCGCAGGTCGCGGTCGACCTCCAGGATCACCGTGGTGATGCGCTCCAGGAACGCCCGGTCGTGGGTGACGGCGACCACGGTGCCCCGGTGGGCGCGGAGATGGTCCTCCAGCCAGGTGACGGCGGCGGAGTCGAGGTGGTTGGTGGGTTCGTCGAGGAGCAGGAGTTCCGGCTCCGCGGCCAGCACACAGACCAGGGCCAGCCGGGACTGCTCCCCGCCGGACAACGTGCCGAGCACGCGGTCCCGGGTGAGGTGGCCGAGCCCGAGGCCGTGCAGCGCGGCGTCGGTCCTGGCATCCGCCTGGTATCCGCCGCGCTCCTCGTACGCCGTCAGCAGGTCCCCGTACACGGCTAGCTGTGCGTCGGTGGGCTCCCCGTCGGACATCGCTTCCTCCGCCTCCCGGATCCGGCGTTCCAGGTCCCGGAGTCCGGCGAGGGCCGCGTCGACGGCGTCCTGGACCGTATCGCGGGGGTCGAGGGTGAGGGTCTGGGCGAGGTAGCCGGTGCCGCCCGGGAAACTGACGGTGATGTCACCGCTGTCCGGGGCCTCCGCCCCGGCCATCAGCCGGAGCAGGGTGGACTTCCCGGAGCCGTTCTCACCGATCACGCCGGCCTTCTCCCCGGGGCGGACGGTGAGGGACACCTGGTCGAGGACGGAACGGTCGCCGTACGCCTTGGAGACGTCATTGACGGCCAGTTGGGCGCGGGTGCGCTGAAGAGACATGGGTGCATTCCCTGAAGTGACATGCCCTCGGCGGCACGCACATCGACGTCATGGACGGAGGCGCGCTGCGGGGCTGAGGTGTCGGACGACGGAGAGGACTGCGGCACATGGCGTGACCCGACAGGTCACACGGCGACGGTCAGCGTCGCGTGGCGGCGTCCTGGCCGCGAATCAGAGAAAGAAGTAGTACGAGTACGAACCCATGTCAGCCATTGTAACCATGCCCCGGGCGGTACCCGGCCGGAACGGAGAGCCCCGCCGGGTGCCGCCCGCCGGAGGTCAGCCGAGGCTCACGGGAAGGGCGCCGAATCCGTACGCGATGAACGACTCCACCTGCGCGGCGGGGAGCGACGGGTCGGCGAGGCGCAGCTGCGGGAAGCGCGCGAAGAGCGCCGGCAGGGCGATCGACGCTTCGAGGCGGGCCAGTGGCGCGCCGACGCAGTAGTGCACCCCGTGGCCGAAGGAGAGGTGGTCCTTGTCGGTCCTCGTGGGGTCGAAGTGGTGCGCGTCCCCTCCGTGGCGGCCCGGGTCGCGCCCCGCGGCCGCGTAGGTCGCGAGGATCGCGTCGCCTCGGGCGATGGTGATCCCGTCATGGAGCTCGATGTCCTCGACGGCGTACCGCAGGGGCAGATTCGCGATCGACGGCGCCCAGCGCAGGGTCTCCTCGACGACCTCGCTCCAGGGGATGTCGCCGGCGAGCACCCGGCCGAGGTGGTCCGGGTGGGTGAGGAGGGCGTGCACGGCGTTGCCGATGAGGTTGACCGTGGTCTCGTGGCCCGCGCCGATGACGAGGAGGAGGGTGTCGATGAGTTCGTCCTCGGTGAGGCCGGAACCCTCCTCGTCACGGGTGGCGATCAGAACACTTGTCAGGTCGTCGCCGGGGTGCTCCCGCTTCGCCGCGGCCAGCCCCGCCAGCAGGGCGTGGACCTCCTGCCAGGTGGCGAGGGCCTGTTCGGGTGTCGCGGTGGTGTCCATGACCTCGCCGACGAGCCTCGCCGTGTCCGCCCTGTTGTCGGCGGGGACGCCGAAGAGCTCGCAGATGACCTCCATGGGCAGGGGGTGCGCGTAGGCGGCTCGCAGGTCCACGGGGCCGCCGGCGGCCGACTCGGCCATCTCGTCGAGGAGACGGGCGGCTATCTCTTCGACCCGGGGGCCGAGCGCGTCGGTGCGCCGCTTGGTGAAGGCGGGCGAGATGAGTTTGCGCAGGCGCCGGTGGTTGGCACCGTAGGCGGTGAACATGTTGGTCACGCCCACCCAGGAGTTGACCCAGGTCTCGCGGAACTCGCCCTCGATCCACGCCGGCCAGTGCTGGTTGGGGTCCTTGGACACCCGGTCGTCGGCGAGCAGTTGCTTGAGCACCTGGTGGCCCGTGGGCGCCCAGGCCGGGATTCCGCCGGGCAGTTCGACCCGCGCGGCCGAGCCCTGGGCACGGAGCGCTTCCGCCTCTCCGTGGATGTCGCGACCTGCGGGGTCGATCGCGACGGTGTGCTGTCCCATGGGTAACTCCTGGGTGTGGGGGCCGGGATGGGACGAGCGTAGGGGCGCGGGAGTTCATGATCCAGGCCTTCGGGTGCCCGACGTGGTGCCCGGGCGGGGGGGGGGGGGGGCCCGCCGGGGGGCCCCCCCGCCGCCCCCCCCCGCGCCCACCACCCGCGGGGGGGGGGGCGGACGGCAGCCCCGGGGGGGTGGGGGGGGCAGGCGCCC